>JARXKR010000092.1 GCA_030271565.1 Pseudomonadota bacterium | reverse complement strand
GGGGTGTTCCGGATGTGAGGCGTCACGCACCCAAAATCCTCCCCGGAACGGGGAGGTGGCACGCCACAGGCGTGACGGAGGGGTCGATTGACCTCCTCCCGGCGCTGGCTTGAGTGGAGAGCGACCGACCCCTCCGCCCCAAAGGGGCACCTCCCCGTTCTAGGGAGGTATTCTTGTGACTTACGACACCGCCATCATCGGCGGCGGGCCTGCTGGGCTTACCGCAGCGATCTACCTCGCCCGCTACCGCCGCAAGGTCGTGGTGTTCGATCGCGGGGGGAGCCGGGCGGCGTTGATCCCGACCAGTCATAACCATGCGGGGTATCCGCAAGGGATTCACGGCACCGATCTGCTCGCCGCGATGGCTGAGCAGGCGCAGCAATTTGGGGCGGAATTGCGCAAAGGTGAGGTCACATCGATCACCGCAGCAGGCAAAGGCTGGCAGCTTTGCGGTGATGGCATCGACCTCACCGCGCGCACGGTGCTGTTCGCGACCGGCACGGTCAACCGCTGCCCCGACCTCTCGCGCGAGGTTCACGATGCGGCGCTGGCGGCGGGCAAGCTGCGCTATTGCCCGGTGTGCGATGCCTTCGAGGCGACCGACCAGCGCATCGCGGTGATCGGGGCGGAAAGCCACGGGGTCGCCGAGGTGCTGTTCCTGCGCAATTATTCGGACCGGATCACGCTGTTTACGCTGGAAAAGTGCGAGCTGCACGAGAAGGACCGCGCGGACCTGGCCAAAGCGGGTGTCGAATGGGACCCGCGCCCCGTAATCAGCTACGATTTTTCGGGCGACGGGGTGCGGCTGGGGTTTGCCGATGGCAGCAATGCCGAGGCAGACACAATGTACCCTGCGCTCGGTTCCGATCCCAACGATGGGTTGATCAAGCAGCTCGGCCTGCGCACCGCATCTGACGATACCATCCTGACCGACAGCCACCAGCGGCTTGGCCTCGACGGGCTTTATGCAGCGGGCGATATCGTCTCGGGGCTGGATCAGATCAGCGTAGCAATGGGTCAGGCGGCGGTGGCGGCGACCACCTTGCACAACGATTTGCGCGCGCGCGACGGGCAGACTGCGGAGTGAGCCAGGCCAGTCACCCCCTCACCGGCCTCAAGGTCGTCGAACTCGCGCGTATCCTTGCAGGGCCGTGGGCGGGGCAAATCTTCGCTGACCTCGGCGCGGACGTGATCAAGATCGAAAGCCCGGCCGGGGACGATACCCGCCAGTGGGGCCCGCCGTTCGTAACCTATGCCGACGGATCGAGCGATGCGGCCTATTTCCACGCCACCAATCGCGGCAAGACTTCGGTGGTGATCGATTTTGCCATGCCTGAGGGGCAGGCCGAAGTGCACCGTCTGGTTGCCGATGCCGACGTGCTGATCGAGAATTTCAAGGTCGGCACGCTCGCCAAATACGGGCTCGATTATGCGAGTCTGTCGGCGACAAATCCGCGCCTCGTCTATTGCTCGATCACCGGGTTCGGGCAGGACGGACCCTATGCCAGCCGCCCGGGCTATGACTTCATCATCCAGGGGATGAGCGGGGTGATGGACCTGACCGGCGATCCCGATGGGCCGCCGCAAAAGATCGGGGTGGCCTTTGCCGATATCATGACCGGGCTCTATTCGGTGATCGCGATCCAGGCCGCGCTGGCGGCACGCGCGGTATCCGGGCGCGGCGATCATATCGACATGGCGCTGTTCGATGTGATGACCGGGGTGCTGGCCAATCAGGCGCAGAACTATCTCGTTACCGGCCAGACGCCGCGGCGGCTGGGTAATGTGCACCCCAACATCACGCCTTACGCCGTGTTTCCGACTAGCGATGGCTGGTTCATCCTCGCGGTCGGCAACGATAGCCAGTTCCGCAAGTTCTGCGCGGCGATGGGATTGAATGCGTTGGCAGAGGACCTGCGCTTCACCAGCAACCCGCTGCGGCTCGAGCATCGCGGCGTGCTCGAAGTGCTGATCGCCGAAGCAACGAGGCTGCGGACCCGTTCCGATCTGCTTGAATTGCTGGAACAGGCCGGGGTTCCGGCCGGGCCGATCAATTCAGTCGCCGACGCCTTTGCCGACCCGCAGATTATCGCGCGCCAAATGCAGCAGCAGTTCCTTACGCCCGATGGGCAGAGCATCGCCGGGGTGCGCAGTCCGATGCGGTTCGGGCGGATGGAACTGAAACTGGGCTCAGCGGCCCCCAAACTGCCCGATTAGTGCGGCACGTCCGCCGCCGGCGCCGAATCGTCGTCTGATCTTACCCGGCGCCGCAGGTCGGCCTTGCTCATGAATATGACCAGCGGAACAGCCGCCAGGCTGAGCCACATCATCAGGTAGAAATCGTCGACATAGGCGATCATTGCTGCCTGCCGGTTTATCATCGCGTCGATGTAGGCAAGTCCAGCTTCCCCGAACGACTGGAACCGATCAACTGTCGCGACGTCGATGATATCGGTGAACGAGGACGTGACATGCGCGGCAAGGTCGGAATGGCTGACCTGAAGGTTATGCGCTAGCTGCGATGTGACGATCGAGATCCCTACCGACGAGCCGAGTGAACGTGACAGGTTGAGCAGGCTCGATCCATCGGTGCGCAGCATCGGCGGCAAAGTGGCAAAGGCGCTGGCATTAAGCGGGATGAACACCAGCCCCATGCCGATCCCTTGCAGGAATCCCGACGAGGCTATGTGCGAATAGTCGGTCTCCAGCGACCACGAGGCCATTTCCCACAGCGAAAACGCCGCAATGCTGAAGCCCGCCGCGATCAGGATTCTCGGGTCGAAGCCTTTGCGCAGGATATAGCCCGAAAACTGCATCGTCATCAGCGTCCCGATCCCGCGCGGCATCAGCGCTTCGCCGGTATCGATCACGCCGTACCCGAATAAGCGCTGCAGCATCGGCGGCAGCAGCGCCATGGTCGCGAACATCACCACCCCGATCACCAGGCTGAAGATCAGTCCGAAAACATAATTTGGGTCGGCGAACAGTTGCCGATGGAACAACGGTTCACGCGCAGTGGCGAAATGAATGACAGCCATCCACGCCGCAGAAATCGCCAGGACTGCGTAGATCCACGCCTCCTTCGCCTCAAACCAGTCGATGTGGTTGCCGCGGTCGAGCAGCAATTGCAGCGCAGTCAGCGCCAGCGCTACCAGCACAAAGCCGAAACTGTCGAATTTGCGCCGCACCAGATCGCGCGAGGGCAAGGTTGCCGCCATGATGACTAACGACAAGATGCCGAGCGGCACGTTGACGTAGAACACCGCACGCCAGTTCCAGTTTTCGGTCAGGTAGCCGCCCAGGATCGGCCCGAGGATCGGCCCGACCATGATCCCCATCCCCCACACCGCCATCATCTGCGATTGGCGCGAGGGCTTGTTGGTATCGATCATCGCGGCCTGGCTGAGCGGGCCGATAAAAGCCCCGGTCGCACCTTGCAGCGCGCGGAACAGCACCATCTGCCCCACGTTTTGCGCCATTCCGCACAGCATCGACGAGAGCACGAACCCGGCAACGGACAGCATGAACAGCCGCCGCGACCCGATCCGGTCGGCCAGCCAGCCAGTGATCGGCATCGCCACAGCAACCGCTACGATATAGCTGGTCAGGACCCAGCTGATCTCGTCCGAGGTTGCACCGAGCGAAGACTGCATGTGCGGAATGGCGACATTGGCGATCGTGGTGTCGAGCACCTGCAGCAGCGAGGCGAGCATCACCCCGATTGCCACCAGCAGCGGGTTTGCGACCGGCAGGGTGGCAACGTCGTCTGCCGCGGTCAGCAGTCGTGGCCCGGCGCCCTTTGGCGCAGCGCGGCCCGAAGCGGAGGCAGCCGTTGCCACTGCTTTTTCGCCTAGCGCGCCCGGCCGTCGGTAAAGACCGTCACATGGACCGAAAGCCCGGCGATCAGCGGCCGCGGGCACGGTTCGTCGAGCACGATCCGCACCGGCACCCGCTGGGTTACCTTGACCCAGTTGCCGGTCGCGTTCTGCGCCGGAAGGACCGAGAATTCGCTGCCGGTTCCTGCACCGATCGAGAGCACATGCGCCTTGAGCTTGAGCCCCGGATAAGCGTCGAACTTGATCTCCGCAGGCTGGCCCAACCGCATTTCGGCCAGGTCGGTTTCCTTGAAATTGGCCTCGATGTAGGCCGAGCCGTCGGCTACCAGCGTGATCACCGGCAGTCCCGAAATCAGTTCCTGTCCGATCTGCAGCCGGCTCGCCTGGCTGACTTGTCCGCCGACCGGCGCGCGCACTTCGGTGCGCGACAAGCTGAGCTCGACCACCTGTCGCTGGGCCCGTGCGGCCGCGACTTGCGGGAACACGCCCGGAACCTGTGATCCGGTCGACAGTTTGGCTGCTGCTTCCTGGCCCTTGGCCTGCGCCAGACGCAATGCGTCCTGGCCGATCGCGACCTGGTGCTGCGCCGCTTCATAAGCCGCCTTGGTAGTGAACCCGCGCTTCCACAATGCTTCCTGCCGCGACAGGTTAGAACGCGCGAAAGCAATCTGCTCCTGCGCTGCCGAGACATCGGCGCCCGACAAGGCGCTCGAACTGGCGAGCGCGGTCTGGTTCGCCTGCGCGGTCGCAATCGCGGCATCGGATTGCGCCAGCTGCAACTGGAACGGCTGCGGGTCGATCCGGAACAGCAGGTCACCGGCATTTACATGCTGGTTTTCCTTGACCATCACTGCGGTAATCTTGCCGCCAACCTCGGCACTGACCGAAACCTTGTCGAGGTGGACATAGGCGTTATCGGTCGAGACTTCACCTTGCAGGCTGCGCCAATAGACCACCCCGCCGATGATCAGTGCGAGCGGCAGCGAGAGCATCAGCGCGAGCCGGCCCCATTTGCGCCTGGGCTTGAGTTCTTCCGGCACGATCACTTCTTCTTCCACAAGCTGGGGCGATTGCGGAGTCACAGCTGCGGCTGCCTGGTCGAATTTGGGATCGCTTTCAGCCATTGGACGCCACCTTGCCGGGCGCGCGCGGCACCAGATTGCTACGCAGCCGACCGAGCGTGGCCCATACTGCGGCGCGCTCTTCGCTGCTGATTCCCTCAAACGCTTCAGTCTCGAGCTGCTCCCCAAGCGGTTGCAACTGCGCGAGCAATGCCGCCGCTTTGTCGGTCAGGAACAGGCGCCACGAGCGGCGATCGGATGGATCGCGGCGTCGCTCGACCAGATCGGCTTCCTGCAACCGGTCAACCATCCGGCACACCGTAATTGGCTCCACATCGAGCAATTCGGCGAGCCCGCCCTGGTTCACGCCTTCATGGCGATTGAGCGTGACAAGCACCTGCCATTGCGGTCGGGTCACACCGATTTCACGCGCGCGCGCATCGAACGCACGCCGTGCGAGCCGCGATATATCCCCGATCATGGCGAATGAACTTTCTTTCATAGCCGTGCATTTAATAAGCATAGTTATAAATTGCAAGAGCGAACTGGACTGATTTTGCAATTTGACGCGACAATGAATTACATTTTGCGCAGTGACACCGCGATGTCCGCCGCCCAGTGTCCCCTCGGTTGCAACGGGAGCACCTATGGCTGACAGCGCACGAGCCTGAACCGCTTCGGCCTTGGCGCAATGCTGGGTGAGGCGGTGCCTGATGACCCGCACCGCTGGCTGACCGATCAGCTGAGCAAATTCGATCCGTGCCCTGCCGCCATCGCCACTGCGCTGCCGTCGGGCAGATTGATCGAGATGCTGCGTGATAGCCGTGACGAAAAGAGGGACTTGAAGGCCGAAGCCAAGCAAACCGGCTCCGATCCCAAGACGATGAAGCAGCAAGGCAAGGCGGCTGGCATGCCCGGACCGCCGGAGCATTAATTGCGAACCTGATGGCGGGAGCGCAGGGCGCGCAAGTGGTGATGGTCGAGACCACCGGCTGGGACACCCATTCCGGGCTGCGCGCACGATTGAACGCGCAGCTTACCGGGCTCGATGCGATGCTCGCCGCGCTGCGCGACAGCTTGGGCCCGGGCTGGAGCGACACGCTGGTCGTGGTCGCAACCGAATTTGGCCGTACCGCAGCAGTCAACGGCACCGGCGGGACCGATCACGGCACAGCCTCGCTGGCGATGCTCGCGGGCGGAACGGTGCTCGGCGGGCGGATCCTCAGCGACTGGCCGGGCCTTGCGCAGGCCAGTCTGTGCGAAAGCCGCGACCTCAAGCCGACCACCAGCCTCGATGCACTGATCGGCGGTGCGGTCGCCGCGCACTTCGCGCTCGATCCGGCTATGGCGGTGCCCAAGCTGTTCCCCGGCAGCAGCAGCGGCAACTTGTCGGGGCTGATCCGGGGATAGCTCCGCCGGAACTGCTTGCCACTTCGCTCCGGCTGGAGTGAACAGGGCGCATGCTTGCGCGTCTGTCCCGTCCCTTCGCGATCCTTGTAATCGTGGTGTTCCTTGCTGCGGCAGCGTGGTGTCTGGCCACGCCGCCGGGCAAGGTCTCGAAAGCAGCGCCGGGCCATTACACCGACATGCGGCTGTTCCGCGATATCGTCGGCGCGATGGAGGGCGGCAAAGGCTATTACCAGGCCGCGAGCGAGCTGCAGCGGGCGCACCATTATCCGACCCGGCCGTTCGTGACCGTGCGCGAACCGACGCTCTATCTGGCCGCCGCCGAGTTCGGCTGGGACCGGCTCAACCGGGCTGAGATTGGCTTGCTCATCGTGATCGTGCTGTTGTGGCTGTTCGCTCTGCCTCCACCGATCATATGGGCCGAAAAGCTCGCCGCGGCAGGGCTGATCGCCGTCGCCGCGATGGCCCCCATTGCGACCAGCCTGACCCCGATGAGCGAAGCGTGGACCGGCCTGCTGCTTACTCTCGCATTGGGGCTGACGCTGTGGCCGCGCGCGAAATGGTGGATGCCGGTACTGGTGATTGCCGCCGCCTTGGCCATGCGCGAACTGGCCTTGCCGTTCCTGCTGCTTGCCGCCGCCTTCGCTGCGTGGGAGCGGCGGTGGCAAGAGTTCGCGGCCTGGGCCGTGGTCGCAGTGATGTTTGCTTGCGGGCTTGCTTGGCATGCCGCGCAAGTGGTGCAGGTGCAATTGCCGACCGACCTCCATTCGCCCGGATGGGCTGGCGGTCTCGGTCCGCGCGCGGTGTTGCTAGCGCTGGTCAATACCACCTTGCTGCACACCTTGCCGATGAAGTTCGCGCTGGTGGTGGCGCTGCTGCCGATGCTCGGCTGGCTGGCGCTCGACGGGCGCGGCGGGCGGTTCGCCGTGCTGCTGCTCGGCGGCTATGCGCTGATGATCGCGGTGTTCTCGCGCCCCGACAACTTTTACTGGGGCTTCCTGCTGATCCCGGCATGGTTTGCCGGACTGGCGCTGGTGCCGCGCGCGCTGGTCCAGCTTTACGCTGCGATTACTCGCCCTGCGCCGCGATCACCCCCGGCTCATTAGCCAACACCTTCAACACCGCAGTCCACGCCGCGACGTTTTGCTCAAGCTGCGCCGGATCGATCTTGTCGAGCGTATCGTCAGGCGTGTGGTGCAAATCGAAATAGCGGGTGCCGTCCTGCTGCAGATCGACCACCGCCAGCTTCTGCGCAGCGATGATCGGCTCGACATCGGTCCCTCCGCCAGCTTTCGCAGCGCCAGTGACGATCCCCATCGGGGCCAGCGCCGCGCTGACCTTGGCGCCCAGCGGCTTGTTGGCGGGCGCAAAGTTCAGATCGACTCGCCACACCCGTTCGGCGCCGAAATCGCTCTCCATCGCCAGCGCGTGCGGCTCAGTGGCGTGGGCCTTGGCATAGGCGATCCCGCCGAACCCGCCGAGTTCCTCGCTCCCGGCCCATAGCACCCGGATCGTGCGCAGCGGCTGGCCGCCCTGCTGCGCGCGCATAGCTGCGGCGGTAACAATCGCGCAGCCAGCACCGTCATCGATCGCCCCGGTGCCAAGGTCCCAGCTGTCAAGATGACAGGCTACCAGCACCGGCGGCAGCGACGGATCTCGCCCCGGGAGATCGGCGATTACGTTGCCCGAAGGCATGTTTGCCTGCGGATGGCTTTCCAGCACCAGATTGATCGTCATCGATTTGCCCGTCGCAGCGATCCGCGCGATCAGATCGGCATCGGGCGCGGACACTGCACCCGCCGGAATCGAGCGGCTGCCAGCGGGGAAATTGGTCCCGCCGGTATGGGGATCGCGGTTGTGATCGGTCCCGGCCGAGCGGATCACCGCCGCGACTGCGCCTTTGCTTGCCGCGACCGCCGGGCCCTGCCGCCGGGCGTTGCCATATGGGCCATAGCCCGAGCCGTCCTGGTTGGGCAGCATCTGGTTGTCGATGAAGGCGATTTTGCCGGTCAGCGAGCCCTCAGGCGCGGCCTTCAGCGCATCGAGCGAGGCGAAATAGACCACCTCGGCGCTCAGCCCGCCCTTGGGAGTCGGCACCGAATTACCCAGCGCGGTGATGTGCAAATTATGCGGATAAGGCCCGGTCAGCATGGCCGATTCAGCGCCGCGCACGAACCCGGGAATCGTGAACGGCTCGATATGCACGTTCTTGAACCCCAGCGAATTCAGCCGCACCACCGCCCAATCGCGCGCCGCCGCCTCACGCGGGCTACCGTCAAGCCGCGCCCCGATTTCGGTGGTCAGGTCGGCAACGATATCCCACGCCACCCCCGAACCTTGCGGCGGCGAGGCGTTGGCGGCGGTGGAAAGGAGCAGGGCGGAGAGCGCGGCAGCGCGGAATGCGTTTCTCA
>JARXKR010000091.1:4956-8721 GCA_030271565.1 Pseudomonadota bacterium | reverse complement strand
CCGACCGGGCTCATCCCCAGCTCGCGCATCCGCCTGAGTTCGCTCGCCAGCTTGCCCAGTTCGCCGCCGAGCACGACATTGACCAGGACCGTGAAGCCGTCGTCTTCGGTTGGCGCGCCGATCGCGTCGAGCGCAGCCACATCGGCCTTGCGCGGCGCTTCGGGCGAAGCGTCGAGGTAGAGTGCGAGCTTGGTCACTTCGGATTGCGCCAGCCGGGTATCGAGCGCGGCCCCGCGCGCGATCCGTTCGGCGAGATCACCGCCGAGCTGGACCCCGGCTCGATCGCCCATGATCTTGACGGCTTCGGCAACGCTGCGCAGGTCGGGCGGATAGAACATCGCGACCAGCGCATCGGGCCGCGGCGCGAGCAGCTTGGCAGTGCGCGATTTGTCGCTCGCGCTGCTGGCGACGATCAGCACCGGGCAGGGTTCACCCTCTCCGTCGAGCAGGTTGGCAATCGCATCGTAGGCCTCGTCGCCGCTGGTGCGGACCCAGATGTGGCGCTTGTCGCCGAACAGCGAGATCGAACGCGCTTCGTCGCCGAGCCGAACCGGATCGCGCTTGAGCTCGGCTCCGGTCAATTCGATCCGCTCACCCGGATCGGGCAGCAGCGCCGCAATCTGGTGCGCGGCATCGTGCGCACCGGCTTCGTCCGGGCCGCAAAAAAAGAATACCTGCGCGGTGCGGGCCGCCTTGGCCGCCTGACCCTTGAAATCCTTTTGGCTGGCCTTCACGCGCGGCCCTTACTTGGCCGGGGCGTCGCCGCTGCGCAGCTTGAGCGCGATGCGCACCACGATCCGGTCGGCCACTTCCTTGGCGAGGTTTTCAAGCGCGGTCTGTTCGGCGGCGATAGTCGCGTATTCGCTGCTGACCACGTCGATCCCGGCGTCAGACCCGGCGGTTTCGTCGAGCACGATCTTGCCCGTAGCCAGATCGACCAGCTGATAGCGTGCTCGCAAAGTGCGGCGTTCGCGCGCTACGGTATCGTCACTCAGCAGCCCGAGCCCCTCAAGCTTGTCATCGAGTCGAATGTCGAGCCGGTAGCGCGAAGGTCCGCTGTGCTGGTTCGCGCCGAGCCGGTCGACCAGCGCATTGCGCACCAGCCAGCCCGATTTGCCTTCGATCGCGGAAACTTCGACCCCGGCCAGCCCTTGCGCAACTTGTCCGCCTGCGCCGCCGGCGTACATCGGGTGCAGTCCGCAGGCGCTCAACGCGAGGAGCAGTGGCAACACAAGCAACTTCATGCGACGAGATTGACCAGCCGGTCGGGCACCACGATCACCTTCTTGATTGCCTTGCCATCCAATGCACGCTGCACCTTGTCCGAAGCAAGGGCAAGCGCCTCAAGCTCCTCGCGCGGCAGGCCCTTGGCGACGGTGATGGTGTCGCGCAGCTTGCCTAGCACCTGGATTGCGACGGTGACCTCATCTTCCACCAGCAATGCGGGATCGACCGGGGGCCAGGGTGCATCGGCGATCAGGCCCTGTCCGCCAATCGCCGCCCAGGCCTCTTCGGCGAGGTGCGGCATCATCGGCGCAGCGAGCAACAGCAGCGTGCGGATCGCTGCAGAGCGGCTGGCCGAAGGCGCGGCCTTTTCGGCGGCGCTGGTGAGTTCGTAGATCCGCGCCACCGCCTTGTTGAAGCCGAGCGATTCGATATCGGCTGCTGCTGCAGCCACGGCCTGGTCACGTTTGCGGTCGAGCGCCTTGTCTTCGCCGGTTGCGGCGGCATCGTAGTGCCCGGCCAGCCGCCACAGCCGCTGGACGAACCGCGCGCAGCCCTCGATCCCGGCTTCGGACCATGGCAGGTCGCGCTCGGGCGGGCTGTCCGAGAGCACGAACCAGCGCACTGCGTCTGCACCGTATTTGGCAATGAAGTCGTCGGGATCGACGACGTTCTTCTTGCTCTTCGACATCTTGATCACCCGGCCAATTTCGACCGGCTGACCATCGGCCTTGAGCGTTGCCGAAGTCCCGCCACGCGATACGTCGGCGGGGAGGAAGTAGATCGGCTGGCCGTTCGTGGGATCAATCCGCGAATAGGTCTCGTGCGTCACCATGCCTTGCGTGAACAGGCTGGCAAACGGCTCCTTGACGTCGATCATGCCGATATGGGCGAGCGCGCGGGTCCAGAACCGGGCGTAGAGCAAGTGGAGGATCGCATGCTCGATCCCGCCGATGTACTGCTCGACCGGGAGCCACTTTGCCACCACCTCGCGGTCGAATGGCTTGTCCGCAGGCTGGCTGGCAAAGCGCAGGAAATACCAGGAGGAGTCCACGAAAGTATCGAGCGTATCCGTTTCGCGCACCGCCGGTACGCCGCACTTTGGGCAGGCAACGTGCTTCCAGGTCGGGTGCCGTTCGAGCGGGTTGCCCGGCGTCTTGAAATCGACGTCGTCGGGCAACACCACCGGGAGCTGGTCCTTGGGTACCGGAACCACGCCGCAGTCAGCGCAGTGGATGAACGGGATCGGCGTGCCCCAATAGCGTTGGCGCGATACGCCCCAGTCGCGCAGCCGCCAGACGGTGCGGCCCTGACCCCAACCGGCAGCTTCGGCGCGGGCGGTAACTTCGGCTTTGGCCGCATCGACGCTCAATCCGTCGAGGAACTGCGAATTGACGCAGACTCCATCGACCAGATCGGCTTCACCGAGCGGCGCGTCGGCCAGGTCGGCGCTGGCGGCGATCACGCGCGGGATTGGCAGACCGTATTTGCCTGCAAAATCGAAATCGCGCTGGTCGTGGCCGGGCACGCCCATGATCGCGCCGGTGCCGTATTCGATCAGCACGAAGTTGGCGATAAAGACCGGCAGCGGTGCCCCGGTGAACGGATGCCGCGCGGTGAGCCCGGTGTCGAAGCCGAGCTTCTCCATCGTTTCCATTTCAGCAGCGGTCGTCCCGCCCTGTTTGCACAACGCGATGAAGTCAGCCGCCGCAGGGTCTTCCGCTGCCACCTCTTGCGCCACCGCATGGTCCGCCGCCACCGCGACGAAACTCGCCCCGAAGATGGTATCGGGCCGGGTCGAATAAACCGGCAGTTCCTCGCCGTTCGACAGGTCGAACGAAAACTCGAGGCCTTGCGATTTGCCGATCCAGTTTTCCTGCATCAGCCGGACCTTGTCCGGCCAGGTATCGAGGCTTTCTAGCCCTTCGAGCAATTCCTCGGCAAAGTCTGTGATCTTGAGGAACCACTGGCTCAGCTTGCGCTTTTCGACCAGCGCGCCCGAGCGCCAACCGCGCCCGTCGATCACCTGTTCGTTGGCCAGCACGGTCATGTCGACCGGGTCCCAGTTGACCGCCGATTCCTTGCGGGTGACCAGGCCTGCTGCGTAGAGATCGAGGAACAGCGCCTGTTCGTGGCCGTAGTAATCGGGCTCGCAAGTCGCCAGTTCGCGGCTCCAGTCGAGCGCGAAACCCAGCCGTTTGAGCTGCGCTTTCATGTTGGCGATATTGGCGCGGGTCCAGCCGCCGGGGTGTACGCCCTGTTCCATCGCGGCGTTCTCGGCCGGCATCCCGAACGCGTCCCAGCCCATCGGGTGGAGCACTTCGTGGCCCTGCATCCGCTTGTAGCGCGCGAGCACATCGCCCATCGTGTAATTGCGGACATGGCCGACGTGGATCTTGCCCGAGGGATAGGGAAACATCTCGAGCACGTAGGAGCGCGGCTTGGCCGAATCGTCGTCGGCGCGGAAGGTCTGCCGCTCATCCCACACTTGCTGCCAGCGCGGGTCGGCGCTGGCCGGATCGAAACGTTCGCTGGTCATGG
>JARXKR010000091.1:0-4856 GCA_030271565.1 Pseudomonadota bacterium | reverse complement strand
CTTTACTTTACCCCGGAAGCCTGGCGGCGCAGGTCGCGGGCGCGGGTCAGGATCACGTCTTCGAGCTTCTGCACCGTGGCGGCCTGAACCGGGGCATCGACCCACACGCCGTTCTGGTTGACCTGGCGGCTGGCGGCGACCCGCAGCGCATCGGCGCGCAGGTCCTGATCGAGAATGGTAACGGTGACCTTCATCCGCTCATTGGGATTGTTCGGGTTGGCATACCAGTCGGTAACGATGACCCCGCCGTTGCTGTCGGTCTGGAGCAGCGGCATGAAGCTGACCGCTTCAAGGCTGGCGCGCCACAGGTACGAATTGACCCCGATGGTGGTGATCCGCGAGGCGGCGAGATCGGACTTGGGCCGACCCTTGCCATGGCCGCAGGCGGCGAGCGAAACGGTAGCCAGCGCGACAAGCCCGGCGCGGCCGAGAAAACGCAAAGTGCTGGCGCGGGGAGAGATGGTGGCAATCATGGCGTTTGTCCGGATCCTGTCGCTCAAAAGGTGCGTCGTGCCTGCACGCGCCGAGCCTCTATAACCGCAGAGGCCAAGGCGGCAAGCCCGCATCTGGCTCTTTGCCGGTCTCCGCCGTGAATGCCTCCTGAATGATTCGCATGCGGCGCGGGTTCAGGCTAAATTCACCGCGGCGAGTCCACGAGCCGCTTGGATAGTGGAGCGAATTGCGCGATCATGCGTTGGTGAGTTTCAGGGGAGCGCGAGGGAAGCAATGACCCAGTTGGTGGCAGCACAGCGCAAACGCAGCGGTTCGGCCGCGGCGATGCTGCTTTGCGGCGCGGTCAGCGTGCTCGCGCTGCCCAGCGCGGTGCTCGCCTTTTCCAGCCGGTTCGATGTCGATTCGCAAGGCGCGGCCAGTTCCGCCGGTGCGAGTGGGTTCATTCCCGCCGAAGTCGATCCGCGCCTCGCTCGCTCGATCACGGTTCGCGCCTTGTCCAAGGGCCGCTCGTTCCGCTTCACCCCGGCCGCCATGCCCAGCGGCATGGACCGTTCGGTGGTGACCGTTGCGGTTCGGCTTAATGACGGCAATGCCCAAGGCCTTGCGCCGCGTTCGGCAGCCATCGGCGATGCTGCTGCAGGCGCTCCGCTGGGGATCGCGCCGACTGCCTATAGCCTCGGCGCCGCGCGCGGGTACAAGAGCTTCGCCCAGAGCGCGGCCCCGGCAGCGCCGGTGCGTCAGCTCGATGCACCCGACCTGGCGAGCTACCAGCCCAAGCCTGGGGTTGCTTCGGGGCCGTCGCGGTTTGCTCCGGCAATTGCGCTCGATGAGCACGAGAAGACCGGGCGCAGTCCGCGCACTTTCGAGCAGTCCGACCAGCAGGTCGATCTGGGCGGAAGCTACCGTGTAACCCGCAACCTCAATGTCACTGCGGGGGTACGCTATTCGTCCGATCGTGACCGGCTGCGGCCGCTGACCGACGGGCGGCAGGACAGCCAAGCGGTTTACGTCGGCACCCAATTTCGTTTCTAAGGTCTGGTCCGCTTCTAGGCCGAAATCCCAACACGTTTACGTATGCGGCATGTTGCGCGCGCACGCAGTGTGCGTAAGCATGCCGTAACGACAAAGCGTTTGGGAAGGATCAGGACATGGCACGCGTAGCGATCGTAACCGGTGGCACCAGAGGAATCGGGCAGGCGATCTGCATGCGGCTGCAGAAGCAGGGCCATCTGGTCATCGCCAGCTATGCCGGCAACGAGGAGAAGGCCAGGGCCTTCACCAAGGATACCGGCATTCCTTCGTATCGCTGGGACGTGGGCGATCACGAGGCCTGCATCCACAACTGCAACGACATCGCTGCCGAGCACGGCCCGATCGACATCGTCGTCAACAACGCCGGGGTGACCCGTGACGGGGTGTTGCACCGGATGACGTTCGACGATTGGAACGAGGTGATGCGGATCAACCTTGGCGGCTGCTTCAACATGGCCAAGGCGACCTTCCCCGGGATGCGCGAGCGCGGCTGGGGGCGGATTGTCAACATTGGCTCGATCAACGGTCAGGCCGGGCAGTACGGCCAGGTCAACTATGCTGCGGCCAAATCGGGCATCCACGGCTTCACCAAGGCACTGGCGCAGGAAGGGGCCAAGTACGGGGTCACCGTCAACGCGATTGCGCCGGGTTATATCGATACCGACATGGTCGCCGCCGTCCCGGCGCCGGTGCTCGAGAAGATCATCGCCAAGATTCCGGTCGGACGGCTCGGCCAAGCTGAGGAAATCGCGCGCGGCGTTGCCTTCCTGACCAGTGAAAACGGCGGCTTCGTCACCGGCTCGACGATGAGCATCAACGGCGGGCAGCATATGTATTGAGCCGGTTCGCACAATTTTGCACAACTGCTGCACCAACCGGCTTGGCATGGGTCGAGCGCGGTCGAGCAGGTGGCGAAGGGGTGTGCAAATCCGGCAATATCTAGGAAATTATGCAGTAAATACAGACATTTACGCAATATCCGTGATTTTCGAGAGCGCCGAAACTGACACACCATCCGCATCGCTGTCTGTGCCACAGTCCGGCCATGTAGGAAAATCGCGACGCAGGCTTCCGCTACCGCTTCCGGTTTGTGCTTCGCAATAGCGGGGGTGATCGCATAGTGAACTTGAACCCATGACCACCCCCTACCACCCCCCGGTCAAGCGCTCGGTCGAAATCGCCGGGCACAAGACTTCGATCAGTCTTGAGCCGCTGTACTGGGAACTGCTCAAGCAGGCTGCACGTGCCGAGGCGCTGCCGCTTAACGCCTTGGTGGCACGGATCGACGCCGAGCGGATCCAGGCGCCGGTGCCGCCGGGTCTGGCGGGAGCAGTGCGGATCTGGCTGGTTGGCTGGCTCGCCGCGCGCTTGGCCTGAAGCGCGATCCTTCGGCGACAGCAACCATTCACCAATTCAAGCGTTAATGGGCTGTCACAGCCACTAGAAATCCTATTGAAGGAGAATATATCATGCGAACTCTGTTACTCGCGCTCGGCGCCGCAGCTATGGCCGTACCGTTTTCTGCCCCGCTGCCCGTCGTCGGTGCGGCCAAGGCCGAAGCCCATGCCAAGCGTTACCATAGCCGCGCCTATTATCGCAGCTGCCGCCACTCATCGGGCACCACTGGTCTGGTTGCCGGCGGCGTGACCGGTGCCGTCGTCGGTTCGAAGGTCATCGGCGGCGGGCTTATCGGCGCTGCTGCCGGAGCTGTTGGCGGTGCCTTTGCGGGCCGCGCGATCGATCGCACGATCACCGCCAAGAAGCGCTGCCACAACTACGCACGTTAAGCGATGAACAATCCGCCCGCATGGCCAGGTCCCGCTGCGGACCGGTACCATGCTGGTGGGCCTCGCGGCCGCGCAGCTGTTGCAGCTGCCGCCATAGAGGGTTTGATCGTCGTCACGTTGATCTACGGTCTGGCCGGACCCTTGGCGCTCTTGCCCAAGGTTCCGGCCAGTCTTGTTTCGATCGACCTCAACCCGCCGCCGCCGCCCGAGAAACACCTCAAGGCCAGTGCCTCGGCCGATAATGGCCGCGCCGCGCCGCCTTCGCTCAAAGCCGAGGCGGCGGCTGTTACCCTGCCGCTCAGGGTGGTGGTGCCGCCCAAACCTATTCCAGCGGCGACTATTCCGGCCATGGCGGTCGGCACCCGGCCCGGTGCTGCGGTGCTGCCCGGACCCGGCAGCGGGGCAGGCGGACTTGGTAATGGGACCGGCTCGGGCAATGGCGGGAATGGTCCCGGCGCGGGCAGCGGGGACGGGGACGGCGGCGGATCGGATGCCGAATGGACCGGCGGCAAGATCAAGAACGGCGACTATCCCAAGGCGCTCCGCGAGGCCAACGTCAGCGGCACCACGATCACCGAAGTGGCTGTCGGCGCGAATGGTCGTCCGACCGCATGCCGAGTCACGCGGAGCAGCGGTAGCCGCGGGCTTGATAGCACCACCTGCCAGCTGATCATGCAGCGCTTCAAGTTCAAAGCAGCGCGCAATGCCGCGGGGCAGGCAGTCGACTCGCGGATCGAATACGAACAGGAATGGGACGCCCCGCCGCCCCCGCCGCCCGATCCGGGCGAGCGATGAGGGCTAGTCGTCCCCAACCCGCTCGATCTGCGCCCCGACCAAGGCCAGTTTTTCCTCCAGCCGTTCGTATCCGCGGTCGAGGTGATAGAGCCGGTGGACCTGCGTCTCGCCTTCCGCCGCCAGCCCGGCGATGACCAGGCTCATCGATGCGCGCAGATCGGTCGCCATCACTTCGGCGCCGGTCAGTTTTTCCACCCCGTGAACCACCGCAGTGCGGCCCTTGGTTTCGATATGCGCGCCCATCCGGTTGAGCTCGGGCACGTGCATGTAGCGGTTCTCGAAGATCGTCTCGGTCAGCACCGATGAGCCTTGCGCCAGGCACAGCATCGCCATGAATTGCGCCTGCATATCGGTGGCGAAACCGGGGTAAGGCGCGGTCGAAAGCGTGATCGCCTTGAGCGGGCCATCGGCTGCGACACGAACGCCGCCGGTCACCGGCTCGACCGACACTCCGGCATCGCGCAGCGCTTGCACGGTCGCGTCCATTTCCTCGATTTTGGCACCTTTCAGCGTCACCTCGCCGCCGGTGATTGCTGCCGCGCAGGCGTATGACCCGGCCTCGATCCGGTCGGACATCACGCGGTAGGTTGCGCCGTGCAGTCGCGGCACCCCGTGAATCGTCACGTCCGAAGTGCCGATCCCTTCGATCTGCGCCCCCATCGCCACCAGCATGTTGCACAAATCGACAATCTCGGGCTCGCGCGCGGCGTTGTGGAGTGTCGATTTGCCGGTGCACAGCACCGCCGCCATCAGCGCGTTCTCGGTCGCGCCGACCGAGACCACCGGGAA
>JARXKR010000090.1:5121-8754 GCA_030271565.1 Pseudomonadota bacterium | reverse complement strand
AGCAATTTCGCGAACAGGAACTCGGGATCGAGCTGCTCGCCTACCTTGAAAGTGATGTCCGCAACCTTGCTGAAGCCATAGCGCTCGTAAAACCGGTGCGCGCCGGGGTTGTGGGCATAGACCGACAGTTGCACCTCGTCGGTCCCGCGTGCGGTCAGTTCGGCCATCGCCCAGTCCATCAAGGCCGAGCCGATCCCGCCGCCGGTCACGTCGGGCGCGGCGTAGAGCTGTTTCAGCTCCATCGCGTTGGTGCCACGCGCGTGAGCGGGAAAGCCGCATGTCAGCCCGAGCTTGGCAAAGGCGACCAGCGCGCCGTCGCGTTCCGCCAGCTGGATCGGGCGCAGCGGATTGGCGAGGTCCTGCGCGAAGGCCGCTTCGGACAGCGATTCGGCAAGGAACGTGGCGAGATCGGCCGCGCTGTAGAGTTCGCCGAACTTGGCAATGAAAGCTGCGGTGGCGAGCCGCGACAGCGCGGGCAGGTCGGCCGTGGTGGCCGGGCGCAGGGTCAGGCCGCTCATGGTTCCCTCGTCATGCAGATCGAGAAGTCATCCCAAACATAGTCGCCAAACGGCGGGCATTCGGCAAACCCGTGGCTTTCGTACAGCCGCCGCGCGGGCAGGTAGGTTGCAGGCCGCCCGGTCTCGAGGCTGACCCGCGCATAACCGCGCTTGCGGGCTTCGGCGAGGAGGTGCGCCAGCACCGCCTTGCCCGCACCGCGCCCGCGATAGTCGGGATGCGCGCGCATCGACTTGAGTTCGCCGTGGGCCGGATCCAGTTCCTTGAGCGCACCGCAGGCTGCCAGCCGCACGCCGTCCCAGGCCGAATAGAACGTCACGTCGCTTGCGCGCAGCCGTTCGATCGGCATCGCGTGAACGCTTTCGGGCGGGGACCACCGGCGCATTTCGTCAAGGTGAAACTGCAACAACGCTGCGATCTCGGGGCCGGACAGGTCGTCCTCGCGAATGTGAAATGCGGCGTGCATCGCCCGCACTTGCCGGAGCGAAATGCGCACTGCAAGTGGGCTTTGACTCTGGCGTCATGGAGGCATAGCTTCGCGGCTTGCTTAGGGGGCGGGATCTGCAAAGATCCAAGGGTCGTCTCTCTCCGAGTAGCAAGCGTGAACCGGCCAAAATCCTTTTGGCGGCACGCTGAACAGGAGGAAGCATCTATGAAAGCATATCGTAAAGCGGCGCTTGTGGCCGCATCGCTGGCACTCGCGTGGTCAGTTCCGGGCATGGCCCAGGACAATCCGTTCGTTCCGGGCGAATATGTAGCAGTCAGCTCGATCTCAATCGATGACGGACATGACCTCGAATATGCCAACTTTCTCGCTTCGCAATGGCGCGGGCGGCAGGAATACGCCAAGAAGCAGGGCTGGATCGACAGCTACGAAGTGCTCGGCAATGTGTTCAGCCGGCCGGGCGAACCCGACCTGATCCTCATCGTCCGCTATAAATCGCTGCCCGACGCGGCCGAGCAGATGCGCCGGGACGCAGCGATGCGCACTTACAACCAGCAAACCGATGCGCAGATGGCTGCAGCTTCGGGTGACCGGGCCAAATATCGCCACCAGATGGGCACTCAGCTGTGGCAGGAAATGAAATTCAAGTGATCGACTGAGCTTTGGGCGGGGGCTGGCGGCACTGCGCTGTCAGCTCCCCCCGGCGTGTTTATCGGCCTTGCGCTGGCCCATCCGCATCCCGCCTTCGAGCCGGGCGCGGAGCTGGGTGTAGTAAGCCTCAAGGAACGCACGCTCGTCGCCCGCGCCGGGGTTCCAGCCGATCTTGCGGCAGATCGCCTCATGCACCGCGGCCAGCGCCTCGGGCCGGTCTTCGCGCAATACGCGTTCGAGCGTCTGCAATTCGTATTCGCCGTAGGCCGCGAGTTCCGCTTCGCCGAACTTGTACGAGGCACCGGTCGCCGCGCTGGTTCCGCTCGCTGCGGCCTGCCCGGTGCTCAAGGCGTCGGCCAGTTTCAGCCGCGGCGCTTCGACCACCCAGCTCCCCGCGACAAGATCGCCCGCGCGCAGCCGGTCGCGATTGAACAGCGGGAACAGCGCGAACACCGCGAGCCAGCCCATCGCCGCCCATTCGACCAAGCCTCCGCCCTTGAGCGAGAACATCGCGACCAATGGCAGGGTGATCTCGACATCGCGCAGCAGGTTGCGCGCCAGCACCATTTCAGTGGTCAGCCGCCCGCCGTCGCGCGCCGCGACCCGCACCCCGGTCATGCGTTTGCCCGGGGTCGCACCGCGCGGACCGAGTTCGAAGAACAGGAAATAACCGTGGCGCATCAGGAACACGAAGGTGATCAGCAGGATCGCCAGAAATTGAAAAGCGGGCGGCATGGCCGCGCCGTTCTTGGACGTATCAACTCCGCCCATTTCCATCACTTTTATCGCGATGAAGATGAGCGCGACGCAGAATACGACCAGCGTCACCACGATGATCGTCAGGTCGATCAGCAGCGCGCCAAAACGCGTGCCGCGGCTGGCCAGCGTGACCGGCAGCGCGATCCCTTCGGGCGTGACCAGCGTGCGGCGGCGGTCGTTGCGCTTGCGCTTGGGACTATCGCTCACTCGCTCTCGCTCCCCGGCGGGGTGCGCCGCAGCAGGAAGAAATAGGCGAGCCAGAAGGCGAGCATGCCGTAACCGACCACCAGCCGCGCCGCAGTGTTGTCGATCAATTGCCGTCCAAACCCTTCGAGCATGCCGGCGGCCACCAGCATCAGCACCACCCCGGCCATCACCGTGGCGGTGCGCTGCCCGGCTGCGGCGGCGGCGTCGAGCACCGAGCGGCTGCCGGGGAAGGCCATCGAGCGGCCGATATGCAGCCCCGCCCCGCCCGCCAGCAGGATCGCGAGCAGCTCGGTGGTGCCGTGGATCGAGAGCCAGCCGACCGCGTCGAGCGTCAGTCCCTGGCCATGGTACAACCACAGCATCGCGCCGAGCATCGTGGTGTTCTGGATCAGCAGCAGGACCGGCGGAATTCCGAAAGCGAAGCCCAGCGCAAAGCACAGGATCGCGATCCCGGCGTTGTGGCTGAACAGGTAGGCCGCAAACACGCTGAGGCCGTCCTCGCCCTGCTTGCCGAACAGCGTGCCTTGCAGCACTTCGTGGCTCGCCCCGGGGACGCGCAAGTCGCCCGGCTGGCTTGGCATCATCGCGTAGAACCAGTCGGGATCGGCGGCGCAGAGCTGCCAGCCGATCACCGTGCCGGCAACCATCAGCGCGAGCGCGACCAGCAGTTCGGGCCAGATCGAACGCACCGCGTGGCTCCACTCGCCGCCGAAGAACCGCGCCAGCCACGACCACAGCGTGGTGCGCGGGCCATAGACCAGAAACCACGCGCGCTGCACCAGCGCCTCGAGATAAGCCAAAGTTGCCGCGTCGAGCGAAGTCTCACGCGCCACGGACAGGCTTGAGGCAACGGTGCGGTACAGCACCGGCAATTCGAGCACGTCGGCATCGGAGATCTTGCGCAGCCGCCCCGCTTCCATCCGGGTGACCACCGCTTCCAAGCGCCGCCAGTCGCCCTCGCGCTCCTGGCGAAAGCGGTCGGAGCGCAGCGCCGCGGCCTCGATCGCGGCTTCGGCGCGGGCTTGCTTGCCGGAAAGACGTGAAAAAATCGCCAT
>JARXKR010000090.1:0-5021 GCA_030271565.1 Pseudomonadota bacterium | reverse complement strand
CCGATCGCGCCCCGGCGCTTGATCTTGAGGTAGGCATCGATCAGCTGGTTGCCGATCGCCTCATAGGGTGCCTCGATCACGTCGACCCCGCGCTGGCGCAGTTGTGAGAGCACCAGCGCGCGCTGGCGCAGCAGGGCATCGGCACTGACCGCCATGGCGAGATGCTGCATGTCGTCGGGCACAGCCTCGGCGATCCCGCCCAGTTCCTCGTCGTGCATGGTGACGAACAGCACCAGGTGGCGCTTGGTCAGCCGCCCGACGCTTTCGATCATCAGCTGCGCGCTGGTCGGGTCGGTGAAATCGGAGAAGACCACGATCATGCTGCGCCGCTGGAGCCGCGCTGACAGTGTCGCCAAGGCCAGCGTGAAATTGGGCTCCTGCGCGTGGTAGTCGAGCCCCGCTGCGGCCTGTTGCAGCCGCTTGAACTGGCGGGCATCGGCGACGAACGGCGTGAACAGCTCGGGCCGCGCGGCGAACCCGAACAGCGCGACCCGGTCGCCGCCCTTGAGCGCGACGTAGGCCGTGGTCAGCGCGGCGGTGACGGCGCGGTCGATCCGGGGGAGGCCTGCAACCGGTTCGCACATTGCCTGCCCGCAATCGAACGCGAAGACGATCTGGTTGTTGCGCTCGGCTTCGTATTCCTTGGCATAGAGATGCCCGTGGCGCGCGCTGGCCTTCCAGTCGATCCGGCGCTTGTCCATCCCCGGCTCGAACTCGCTCAGCGCCTCGAACATGGTGCCCTCGCCGCGGATGCGCCGCGCGATCAGGCCGAACTGGGCGTCGCGCAAGAAGGCCTGCAGGGCGGGTGAGCGGACCGGGGCAATGTTGGGCCAGACCCGCACGCGTTGGCTCGTGGCGCGGCGCAGTTGCCGCGCGCCCAGCCCCAATGGCCCGGTCCAGCGCAGCCACAATTCCTCGACCTCGGCGGTGCCGCGGCGGCTCGGGCGGAACTCCATCCGTGCCAGCCAGTGGTTATCGTCGCCGCGTTCCAGCGCGGCGTGCCCGGTCCCCCCAGTCAGCAGCCGTGCGTCGCTCGCCAGCGCACAATCGACCCGGCTGCGCCAGCCGCCGCCGAAGCTTGCGAGCACCTCCAGCCAGCCGAGCTCGCCCACTTCGGCATCGGGCAGCGCGGAGAGATCGACGCTGGTCGCGCGCCCGGCGAGCAGCGCATCGAGCAAGACCAGCGCCAGCACCAGCGTCCCGAGCAGCGGCGCCGCGGCCCAGCTCCCCGGCACCAGCACCGCGAGCAGCAGCGCCGCCGGAGCGGCTGCAGCGACCAGCAGCGCGGCGCGGCCGGTGGGGATGGGGAACGAGCGCATTGCCACCTAAAGGTCCTCTCCATTTTGCGTAGCCAAATGGGGAGGTGGCAGTCGCCCTTGCGACTGACGGAGGGGTGTCTGCACGAGCGTCGATACCCCTCCGTCAGTGCTTCGCACTGCCACCTCCCCGTTTGTGCTTCGCAAAAACGGAGAAGACCTTGAGTGCGGTTCAACAATCACCGCGGCGCCTCGGTCGCTTCGACCAGCGCCGCGACCAGTGCTTCGACCTGCTTGCCCTCAATCTCGGCGGCCGGCGAGAGCAGCAGGCGGTGGCGCAAGACCGACGCGGCGAGCGCCTTGACGTCGTCGGGCAGCACGTAATCGCGCGCTTCCAAAGCCGCCCGGGCACGCGCGGCGTTGGCCAGCAGTACCGCTGCGCGCGGGCTCGCCCCGGCCGAAAGGTCGGCGCTTTCGCGGGTCGCGCGGATCAGCCGGACGATGTAGTCGGTGACGCTTTCGGACAGGGTGACGGTCTTGACCGCCGCTGCGGCCGAAGCAATCGTCGCGGCATCGGCGACCGCCTCGACCCCCATGTCGGCGGCGCGGCTCGGCCCGGCGCGCTCGCCAAAGGTCGAGACGATTTTCGCCTCTTCCGCAGCGCTGGGGTAAGCCACCAGCAGCTTGAACAGGAACCGGTCGAGCTGGGCTTCGGGCAGCGGATAGACCCCCTGGCTTTCGATCGGGTTCTGGGTTGCGACCACCATGAAGTTGACCGGCAACGCATGCGCAGTCCCGTCGAGGGTCACGCGGCGTTCCTGCATCGCTTCGAGCAGCGCGGCCTGGGTCTTGGGCGGGGTGCGGTTGATCTCGTCCGCGAGCAGCAGCTCGCAGAAGATCGGACCGCGGGTCAGCGTGAACTGGCTGGTCTGGAAGTTGAACAGGTTCGAGCCGAGGATGTCGCCCGGCATCAGATCGGGGGTGAACTGGATTCGCCCGAATTGCAGTCCCAGACTGGCGGCAAAGCACTGCGCCATGAACGTCTTGGCAGTGCCCGGCGGGCCTTCGAGCAGGACGTGGCCCTGCGCCAGCAGCGCCACCAGCAGCGCGTCAATTGTCTCGGTCTGGCCGACCACGGCCTTGCCGATCTGGCCGCGGATCTTCGCCGCCAAATGGCTGACTTCGGGCAAAGTCATCGCAGGAACGGTCATTGCAGCAGGATCCTTTCGAGTGAATTCAAACGCTGTGCAGCGCGCAACATATCGCGGGGTCGGCGCGCGGCGCGCAGTGCTGCGGCGGCATCCGAGAAGCTGGCCTCGCCCGGCGCGCGCACCGCCAGCGCGCGGTCGATCGCGGCTTCGGCCGCGTGCGGTTCGAGCCGCGCGGGCAGCGCCAGCGCCTTGACCAGGCGCTCGCGCGCAGCATCGGCATAGGGCCCCCCGAGCAAGTGCAGGCGTTTGGCCCGGCGCAGCAGCCCGGCGGCATTGGCAACCAGCGCACGCTTGCCAAAGGCGATCGAGCGCGCCGCCAGCAAAGGGGGCCCAAAGCGGTGATAAGCCCGCCACAGCGCCACCGCCGCAGCGAGCAGCAGGCACAACGTCGCCGCGAGGAACGGCGGGGTGAAGGCGAGCTCGAGCAGACTTTGCGAGCGGGCGTAACCGGCCAGCGTCAGGTCGAACACCACGTGCCTATCGCTGCCATCGAGCGCGGCGCGGACCAGCTGATCGGCGAGCTGGGCATTGGCCGCATTGCCCATGCCGTAGTTGTTGAGCAGGTCGGGATCGAACACCACGATCAGCGGGAAGCGCGGCGGATCGGGTTGGGCCGCAGTCTCATCCTCCGCCGCCTGGTCTTCGTCGGGCTGCGGCAGCGGGGCGAGCGCCAGATCATCGAGCTTGGGATAGGTTCCGCCGTCGATGAAATAGCCTGCGAGCATCCGCATGTCGTTCCCCGCCACAACCAGCGGCATCAGGTCTCTGGCTTTGCCCGAAAGCACCGTGGCCGGAACCGGCAGCGGGGCGCTCAGGCTTGCACCGCGCCAGGTCCGCGTCGCCGCTGCGCCGCCCAGCGCCGAAAGATCGACGCTCACTTCGTCATGGAACCCTTTCCATTGGGGAGCGGCGGCCTGATTGAGCAGGACAAAGCCGGGATGGATCTTGGGATTGATCGCCCGGGCGGTCGGCGGGAACGGCAGCGCCTGCCATTTGGGCATGATCAGCAGGGTCGGGCCGAACGGGCGATGATCGCCGATCACCCGGGCGAGATCGGCCGACTTGGTTTCATGCAGCGGGGTCAGCACCAGCAGCCCGCCGCGCTGGTGCGGGCCGCGGGTGCGGGTCTGGCTCACCTCGTAATCGCGCGCCTTGAGGTAATCGGACAGCGCGGCAAAGCCGACCAGCCCTTTGCCCTGGGCATGCGCGCCGCTCGGCTGCGGCGCGGGATCGCTCATCCCGCTGCCGATCGCCCACAGCAGCGCGATGAACGCCAGTGCCCCGCCGAGCACCAGCGCGAGCGCGACGCGCGGCGAAAACGGACTGGTCCGCGCGCCGCTCATCCCGGCAACCGCTCGAGCGCGAATTCGGCATAGGCCCCGCGCGCCGCCTGCCAATCGTCGGCAGTGAGCGCGCGCAGCGCGAACAGGCTGCGTTCGACCAGCCCGGCGATCTGCGCGAACGCGCTGCGCGCGCGGTCGGGCAGCGCCGGGATCGCGCCGATTTCGCGCGCGGTGCTGGCGCGACCGATCCAGTCGGGCCGGGCTGCGGCGATCTGCTGGACCGAGCGGCGCAGCAGCAGGTGCGCAGCCTCGTCATAGCGCCCCTCGCGGGCGAGTGCGTCGGCGTCTTCGAGCAGCGCCAGCGCCTCGGCCTGGTCGGGCTGCCATTCGGTCTCGGCTGGCGCTGCGGCCTGTCTGCGCTGCCAACCCAGCCGCAACGGTTCGCTCAGGCGCCATACGCCATAGGCGACGAACGCCACCACCAGGCCGAGCAGCACCCATTGCAGCACCGGCCAAGACAGTCCCAGCGCGCGGCCGATCGGTTCGAAAATGGCGCGCAGGATCTTGCCCAAGGCAATCAGCCAGCCGGGCGGCTCGGCAGGCTTGATCGCCATGTCGACCGGGGCGAACTGGATATCGGGATTGGCGTGCACGCGGCTCCACGCTGCCGCTGCATCCTGCGCCGATTGCGCCCCCTGAATTTCCTGCCCGGCCACTACGCCACAGGTGGCACGGCGCTAGTTGCGGGGCAAGCATGAGAAACAAGTATTCGCTTGTCGCAATTCATTACTTCAACCCACCTCCGTTCGTCCTGAGGAAGCATTGAAGCCCGGAGCTTGCGAAGGGCTGAAAGGCTGTCTCGAAGGACCCTGCGCAGCGCTGGGTGGTTCGAGACGCGCCTTCACTACGTTCAGTCGCTGCTCACCACGAACGGGGTTGGGACTTTCGGTTGAACCTTACCCGCGCGCACGCTCCTGCGGGTATGAACCCAGAATGCGCAGTTCCTTGCAGTGGAACGCCAGCTCCTCGAGCGCGCGGTCGACCGCCGGATCGCCCGGTGCGCCGACGATATCGGCATAGAAGGTCGTCGCGGAAAAACTCGCACCCTTCTGGTAGCTTTCCAGCTTGGTCATGTTGACCCCATTGGTGGCGAACCCGCCCATCGCCTTGTACAGCGCGGCAGGGACGTTTTTCACCTCGAACACGAAGGTGGTCATCGCAGTGCGGGTGCCCAAGCTCGCGGGATCGCGCCCCTCGCGCGCCAGCACCAC
>JARXKR010000089.1 GCA_030271565.1 Pseudomonadota bacterium | reverse complement strand
TCGCCCGGTGCGGCCAGCACTGCGGCACTGGCCCCGGCCCCCATCGCGCCCATCATTGCCTCGGCGCCCGGGGTGCGGGAGATGCTTGCGTCGTCAAAGCTGAAGTTGTCGATATGGCTGGTGAGGAAATCGGGCAGCTCGGGCAGCGGCGCGGTATCGGGCATCTGCAGCACGCTGAGCATCAGAATCCGGGTTACATCTTCGCGGATCGCTTCGAGCATGCGTTCGAACAGCCCGAAGGCTTCCTGCTTGTACTCATTGATCGGGGTTTTCTGGGCATAGGCGCGCAGCCCCACGACCTGACGCAGCGCGTCGAGCGTGGCGAGGTGCTCCTTCCAGTAGTGATCGAGCCGTTCGAGCAGGATCTGCCTTTCGACCTGGCGCCAGATGCTGGCATCCTCGCCCATCTTGTCGGCCATCTTGGCATCGGCCATATCGGCGAGGCGCTGCTCGATTTCCTGCGGTTCGATCCCGTCTTCCTGCAGCCATTCATCGAACGGCACTTCGAGACCGAGCACCTCGAGCGTGCGCTCCTTGAGGCCGTCGATGTTCCATTGCTCAGGGTACGATCCCGGCGGGCAGGCATCGCCCACCAGCACGTTGACGGTATCGTGGCGCATGTCGAGCACGACATCGTCCAACGTTTCGGCATCCATGATGTCGGCGCGTTGCTCGTAAATGACCTTGCGCTGGTCGTTCATCACATCGTCGTATTCGACCACCTGCTTGCGGATATCGTAATTGCGCGCCTCGACCTTCTTCTGCGCAGTCTCGATCGCCTTCGACAGCCAACGCGAACCGATCGCTTCGCCGTCGGCGAGGTTGGAATTCATCATCCGGCTGAACAGTGTATCCGGGCCGAAGATGCGCAGCAGGTCATCCTCGAGGCAAAGGTAGAACTTCGACATGCCCGGATCGCCCTGACGGCCCGAGCGGCCGCGTAGCTGGTTATCGATGCGGCGACTTTCGTGACGTTCGGTGCCGATCACGCAGAGCCCGCCGGCGGCGAGCACTTGCGCCTTTTCGGCGGCGACCTCGGCCTTGATCCGCTCGATCCCGGCGTCTCGCTCGGCTCCTTCGGACAGATCGCGCAATTCGTCGTCGCTGCGGAACTCAAAATTACCGCCAAGCTGGATGTCGGTCCCGCGCCCGGCCATGTTGGTCGCCACGGTCACCGCGCCGATCCGCCCGGCCTGCGCCACGATATGCGCTTCCATCTCGTGGAAGCGGGCGTTGAGGACGTTGTGCTTGACCCCTTCCTGGGTGAGGTATTCGCTCAGCAGTTCGCTCTTCTCGATCGAGACGGTGCCGACCAGCACCGGCTGTCCGCTGTGCGCGCGCTGAGCAATCAGCTTGGCGATCGCCTGGAACTTGTCGGTGGTGTTCTTGTAGAATTCGTCTTCCTGATCGTCGCGCAGAACCTCGACGTTGGTCGGGATCGAGACGACATTCATTTTGTAGATGTCGAAGAATTCGGCCGCTTCGGTCGCGGCGGTGCCGGTCATCCCCGAAATCTTGGGATACATGCGGAAATAGTTCTGGAATGTGATCGAGGCCATCGTCTGGTTTTCCGGCTCGATCGGCACGCCTTCCTTAGCTTCGACCGCTTGGTGCAAGCCGTTGGACCAGCGCCGCCCGTCCATCTTGCGCCCGGTGAATTCGTCGATGATCACGATCTTGTCGTTCTCGACCACGTAATCGATGTCGCGCTTGAACATCACCACGCCCTTGAGCGCCTGGTCGAGGTGGTGGACCACCTGGGTGTTCTCGATATCGTAGAGGTTCGAGCCGACCAGATGCCCGGCATCCTCAAGCATCCGTTCAGCCTTTTCGACCCCGTCTTCGGTCAGGGTGATATTCTTGGTCTTCTCGTCCGCTTCGTAATCCTCGGGGAGGAGCTGTTTCACGATGGCATCAACCTGGACATAGAGGTCGCTCTTGTCGTCGGTTGGGCCCGAGATGATCAACGGGGTGCGCGCTTCGTCGATCAGGATCGAATCGACTTCATCGACGATCGCGTAGTTGAACGGCCGGTGGACCATCTCGTCACGACTGTGCTTCATGTTGTCGCGCAGGTAATCGAAACCGAGCTCGTTGTTGGTCGCGTAAGTGATGTCCGAATAATAGGCTTCGCGCCGTTCGGGCTCGCTCAGGTTGGGGACGATCACTCCCACGGTCAGGCCGAGGAACTTGTAGATCTGCCCCATCCATTCAGCGTCGCGGCGGGCAAGGTAATCGTTGACCGTGACGACGTGGACGCCCTTACCCTCGATCGCGTTCAAATAGACCGCCAGCGTCGCGACCAGCGTCTTGCCCTCACCGGTGCGCATTTCGGCAATCTCGCCGCGGTGTAGCACCATGCCGCCGACCATCTGGACATCGAAGTGGCGCATGCCGAGCCTGCGCTTCGATGCCTCGCGCACTGTGGCAAACGCTTCGGGCATGATCTCGTCGAGCGTGCGGCCCTCGGCCAGAATGCCGCGAAACTTGTCGGTTTGCGCGGTGAGCTCTTCGTCGCTGAGCGCCTCGATCACCGGTTCGAAGGCGTTAATCTGCTGGACGGCTTTTTCCAGCTTCTTGACGAGACGGTCGTTGGACGAACCGAATACACGCTTGGCAATGGCGCCGATCATGGGGAATTCCTGAAACTTTAGGGGTATGGGCAAGTGCAGCACCGGGTGCGCCAAGCAGCCGTGCGACATGGAAATTCGAAATAGCGATCAAACGCTATTCGCGCGCGCGGTCGATCCCGATCAGGACGGCGGCGAGTGTCGGAACCTGTGTTTCGAGCACTGGTTCGGAGAGCCTTGGCGCAGCCGCAAAGGACGGCACCGAACGCGTTTCGGCGCTGCTGGCCAGAACCGCGGCCTGCCGTTCGAGCTGCCCTGCATCGGCAGCTGCACCGATCTGGGTATCCTCACTCACCCGTGCCGCAGCAGGGGCAACCTGTGCGGCGAGCCCAGCGAGCAGGGCCATGAAGGCAAGGAATATCCGGTTCATCGTCCGCGCATATAGGCACTGGCACGGTTCCCGTCCAGTGCAGCACCATGGCGCAAGGGCGATTTGATCTTTGCCGCCGATGCTGGTGTAACCGGATCTCAGGGGGAGACGACACCGAGCATGACCGACCAGACCGACCGGACAGCCGCGCCCGTACTTTCGCCGCGTTTGGTCCAGCTTGACGGACTGCGCGGCATCGCCGCCTTCATGGTGGTGTTCTACCACATGGACATCGTCTACGCGATCGGCGGCCCATTCAGCCGCGGTTATCTGTTCGTCGACCTGTTTTTCCTGCTCAGCGGCTTCGTCCTTGCGGTCTCGACCGAGAAGAAATTGAAGGCCGGGATCGGCGCGATCGAATTCACCTGGGTGCGTTACAAGCGGCTGCTGCCACTGGTCGCGGTCGGGGCCGGGGTGGCGGTGGTGCGCGCGGTCGTGATCGGGATGGCCGACCCGCTAACCCTGGCGCTGTGGCTCGTGCTCGACCTGGCGATGATCCCAAGCTTGGCTGGGATGGGACCGTTCTATCGCTACAACGGGCCGCAATGGACGCTGTTCTACGAACTGGTGGCCAATTTCCTCCACGCCGCGGTGCTGCACCGGGTGCCGACGCGCTGGATCCTTGGGTTGGCCGGGGCGATGGCGCTGTGGCTGGTCCACGAGGTGCAGGTCCACGGCTCGGACACGATGGGGGTCAATGCGCCAACCTGGACGACCTGGTGGAGCGCGCTGCCGCGCGTCGGCTGGTCCTACGTGCTGGGGGTGTGGATCGGGCGGCAATACGTCGCCGGACGGCGCGGACCGGCGCTGCCGTGGTGGCTTGCCCTGGCACTGCCGGTGATCGGGGTCGCGCTGGTGCCAGTGCTGCCGCTGGGCAAGGTCTGGGGCGATCTGGCCTTTGTGGTGCTGTTCCTCCCGGCGATGATGTGGGCGGTGG
The DNA here is from genome assembly GCA_030271565.1 of Pseudomonadota bacterium. GTDB lineage: Bacteria > Pseudomonadota > Alphaproteobacteria > Sphingomonadales > Sphingomonadaceae > Novosphingobium. Next base: position 4,927 of record JARXKR010000089.1, on the reverse strand, counting down.
CGATGGCGACACCGCCAGCCAGCATGCGCCCGGCACTCGAATGGCTCGGCAACTTCTCGCTGCCGCTCTACTGCGTCCATCTGACCGTGCTGGTGTGGATGTCCGAACTGCTCGGCCATGCAACCTGGGTGTGGATGCTCGCCTTGGCGACTGCATTGGCACTGGCGTGGTTTTTCTCGAAGGTGGTGTCGTTCGCCAGTCCGCCACTCGCTCCAAAAACCAAGGCCTGAAGAAAGCGACAAAAAGCCGCGCCGGTCCGGAGACTGGCGCGGCAATTTGTTGGCAGGGCCGCGAGGCGCAGCCCTGACGCGTCAATCTTAGTTGACGGCGTCCTTGAGGCCTTTGCCAGCCTTGAACTTGGGCTGCGACGAAGCCTTGATCTGCATCGGTTCGCCGGTGCGCGGATTGCGACCGGTCGAAGCCTTGCGCTTGGCCACCGAGAAGGTGCCAAAGCCGACCAGACGGACTTCGTCGCCGCTCTTCAATGCGCCCGAGATCGCTTCGAAAACGCCCTCGACAGCCTTGGTTGCATCGCTCTTGGTCAGGCCGCTGGAATCGGCAACTGCGCTAATCAGATCGTTCTTGTTCATATCGGGAACCCCCTACCTTGTGGATGCTTACGTAAAAACGCGATTCGCCTCGTAAAGCTGGCAGGGAATTGAGCGGCTTTTGCTGAAACTGTCAAAGCGAAACGACGCAGTTCATCGCAGATTATCCCCGAAATTCCGCCAGTTTGAGCCTAATTGAGACGCAATCCATTGCAGGTCGGCCGATGCCGCAATGCAGCATCGCCTTCCCGGCATTCGATTCGATCAGATTGGCCGAATCAGTGAGCGGTCGCTGGCGGCGCCACTACCGGCGCCCCGAGCGGTCCGGGTTGGCTCGCCAAGTCGTCCGCTTCGCTCCATTCAATCGGTGCGAGCGGCTCGGTCAGCGCGCGGGCCAAAACCTCGTCGACGTGCGCAACCGGGATGATTTCTAGTCCCTCGATCACGTTGGCGGGGATCTCGGCGAGGTCTTTCCGGTTTTCTTCCGGGATCAGCACCGTGGTGATCCCGCCGCGCAGCGCTGCGAGAAGCTTTTCCTTAAGCCCGCCGATCGCCAGCACCCGCCCGCGCAGGGTAACCTCGCCAGTCATCGCGATGTCTTTGCGCACCGGAATCCCGGTCAGGGTCGAAACCATCGCGGTGACCATGCCCACGCCGGCGCTCGGGCCGTCCTTGGGCACCGCGCCTTCGGGCAAGTGGATGTGGATGTCCTTGCGATTGAAGATGCTCGGATTGATCCCGTAGGCCGGCGCGCGCGCTTTGACGAAGCTGAATGCCATCTGCACGCCTTCGCTCATCACGTCACCGAGCTTGCCGGTGGTCTTCGCCGTCCCCTTGCCCGGAACGGTGACGCTTTCGATGGTCAGCAATTCGCCGCCGACTTCGGTCCAGGCGAGCCCGGTAACCGCGCCGACCTGGTGCTCTTCCTCGGAAACGCCGTGTTTGTATTTGCGCACCCCGGCGAAATCGCCGAGATTTTCGGGCGTGATGGTGACTTCCTTGACCTTGCCTTCCAAGATCTGGCGCAGGCTCTTGCGGGCCAGCCGGGCGATTTCGCGCTCGAGCGTGCGCACCCCGGCTTCGCGAGTGTAATACTGGATCAAATCACGCAGGCCATCGCGCGTCAGCGTGAACTCGCCCGGCTTGAGCCCGTGGGCCTTGACCTGCTTGTCGACCAGATGCCGGGTCGCAATCTCAAGCTTCTCATCCTCGGTGTAGCCTTCGAGCCGGATGATCTCCATCCGGTCAAGCAGGGCCTGCGGCAGGTTGAGGCTGTTGGCGGTGCAGACGAACATCACGTCCGACAGATCGTAATCGAGCTCGAGGTAATGGTCCTGGAACTTCGAATTCTGTTCGGGATCGAGCACTTCAAGCAAGGCTGAGGCCGGGTCGCCGCGGAAATCCTGGCCAAGCTTGTCGATCTCGTCGAGCAGGAACAGCGGATTGCTCGCCCCGGCCTTCTTGAGGTTCGAAATGATCTTGCCCGGGAGCGAGCCGATGTAAGTGCGGCGGTGACCGCGGATTTCGGCCTCGTCGCGCACGCCGCCCAAGGACTGACGGATGAATTCGCGGCCCGTCGCGCGCGCGATCGATTTGCCGAGCGAGGTCTTGCCCACGCCCGGAGGCCCAACCAAGCAGAGGATCGGGCCCTTGAGCTTGTTCGTCCGCGCCTGCACCGCAAGGTATTCGACGATCCGGTCCTTGACCTTGTCGAGCGCATAGTGATCGTCATCGAGCACCGTCTGCGCCGCCGCGATATCCTTCTTGAGCTTGGTCTTCTTGCCCCACGGCAGCCCGAGCAAGATATCGAGGTAATTGCGGATAACCGTCGCCTCGGCGCTCATCGGCTGCATCGTCTTGAGCTTCTTGAGCTCCGAATTGGCCTTGGCACGGGCTTCCTTCGACAGTTTGAGCTTGTCGATCTTGTCCTGCAGCTCGGCGATCTCGTTGGCTTCCTCGCCCTCCCCGCCGCCCAGTTCGGACTGGATCGCCTTCAGTTGCTCGTTGAGGTAATATTCGCGCTGGGTCTTCTCCATCTGGCGCTTGACCCGGCCGCGGATGCGCCGCTCGACCTGCAGCACACCCAGTTCTCCCTCCATGAAGCTGAACGCCATTTCGAGCCGCTTGAGCGGATCGCTTTCGCTGAGCAGCGCCTGCTTGTCCGACACCTTGGCCTGGATATGCGCCGCGACCGCATCGGCCAGTTCGGCGGCATCGACCACGTCGCCCAGATCGTCGCCGGCTTCCTGCGGCAGCTTCTTGTTAAGCTTGGCATATTCGCCGAAGGTTTCGACCACCGTGCGCATCATCGCGGCGACTTCAGTGCCCGAGACGCTGACCGGCTCGATCGGCTGGACCTGAGCCACCACCATTTCGCCATTGTCGCCCTGTTCAAGCCGCAGTGTCTGCAATGCGGCGCGCTGCTTGGCCTCGACCAGCACCCGCACGGTGCCGTCGGGCAGTTTGAGCAATTGCAGCACGGTTGCAATCACGCCGATATCGAACAAGTCGTCCTCGACCGGATCGTCGCAGCCCGGATCAAGCTGGGCGAGCAGGAAGATATCCTTGTCACCCTCGCTGGCCATCGCTGCCTCAAGCGCAGCGACCGATTTGTCGCGACCCACGAACAGCGGCACGACCATGCCCGGAAACACGACGATGTCGCGCAAAGGGAGGAGCGGGTAGAGTTTCATAGCAATTCCAATCGTGCAGCGGCCCAAATACCACCGAGCGGGTGAATCCCGCGTGTCGATCCGAATATGGGGCTGCCCTTGCCGTGCTGCAATGGGGGCACGGCGCGCGGCTGTGGATGGCAGCCAGCGCGCCGGACGTATCAGGGCGAGGACACGACCTTACTATCTTTCACAAACCCCCGTTCGTCCCGAGCGTAGTCGAGGGACCCGCCGAGCGAAGCCGAGGCGGTCAGGTCAGGAGGTTCTCGGCTTCGCTCGAACCACCCCTCGACTTCGCTCGGGGCGAACGGGGATGAGAATTGGTGTCTTCGCTTAGTGCGGGCGCCCCGAAAAACCTGCGGCAGAACGCAAATCGTCGGCGTTGAGAAGTTTGCCGTCCATCATCACCCAGCGGGTTTGCCGCAGATCGCGGATATGTGCCTCGGGATCGCCTTCGACCAGCACGAGATCGGCGTTCTTGCCCACGGCGATCGAGCCGGTGGTCTTGTCCGCCCCGACCAGCCGCGCCGGGACGATCGTCGCCGCTGCCAGTGCTTCGGCTGGGGTGAAACCTGCGGTCAGGTAGATCTCAAGCTCATGGACGATCTCGACCCCGCTGCCATCGGTCCCGGCGACGATCGGTACCCCGGCGTTGTGCATCAGCCCGAGCAGCTCGACCATCTTGGCCCAGCTCGCGCGGTAGTCAGCGCGGGTCAGCCCGGCCGGGACTGCGAAGCCGCCCGAATGGAACCCGCGTTCAACTGCAGCCGGAAGCGTCCCAACAAACGGCGCATAGCTGGGCGACATATCGCCGTTGTCGGGAACATAAAGACCTTCGAACGCAACCATTGTCGGGTCGGAATAGATGTGCTTCGCCGCCATCGTCTGGAGCAGCGAGGTCATCGCCGGGCTGTGCAGGTCCATGTCCTTGGCATAGCGCCCCGGTCCTTCGAACCGGCCGATTCCGTTGTCGGTCGGCAGCACATCCGCGGGCACGCCCTCCATCACGATCCAGTTGATGTGGGTGACCTCGTCATAGCCATCGGCAATCGCCTCGCTGGTGCGGATGCCGTGGGGGATATGACCGTGGACATGCAGTCCCAGTTTGTGCGCCTCGGCAATCGTCGCGGGGAGCCAGCGTGCATCGAAGGTGCCGTAGAACTTGACCCCGGTGAAGCCGTTGGCCTTGGCCCGGCGGACCAGCGCAATCGCCCCGGCCTCACTGGTCGCGACATTGGCGACCTGGGCGGTGTACGGCCCCTTACCGTCGATCAGCGAACTGGGATAGACATGCGGGAACAACAGCTGCCCCGCCGCGATCCGCCCGCGGCGACTGATCGTCATGGTATCGTCGTTGCCCGGATCGCGCACCGAAGTGACGCCGAGCGACAGTTCCTGCGGCCCGGTGTAATCGTCGCCAATGTGCATGTGGCAATCCCACAGCCCGGGCACCAAAGTCTTGCCGGTCCCGTCGAACACCTGCGCGCCTGCTGGCACTGGGGTCGATCCAGCCGGGCCGACAGCGACGATCTTGGTGCCTGAAACCACCACGGTCTGGTCGGCCAGGAAACGCTGGTTGTCGGCATCGAACAGTTTGACATGTGCAAAGGCGACCGGCTTCACCGGCACTGTCACCAGCCGCTTGTACAACAGCGGCGCTTGCGCACCGAGCGCTGCTGCCTGGACTTTCTCGATCCGCTTCTGTTC
>JARXKR010000088.1 GCA_030271565.1 Pseudomonadota bacterium | reverse complement strand
CTGTTGAAGGTCCACAGGTTGAAGTCGAGCATGGTGTTGATCTTTGGCGTGTAGCTGCCTGGATCGATATCGTAGGCATTCAGCAGGAACACGAAATCCCGGTCGACCGCGTGCTGCGCCGGATTCTTCGGATGGGTGATCCAGAGGCCCATCATGCCCATCGCCATCTGCGCCATCTCGTCGGCGTGCGGGTGATACATGAATGTGCCGGCATGCTTGGCGACAAACTCGTACACGAACGTCTTGCCCGGCTCGATGCCGGGCTGGGTCAGGCCGGTGACGCCGTCCATGCCGTTCGGCAGGATCTGGCCGTGCCAGTGGATGCTGGTGTGTTCGGGCAGCTTGTTGGTGACGAAAATGCGTACCCGGTCGCCTTCGACCACTTCGATGGTCGGGCCCGGGCTCTGGCCGTTGTAGCCCCACAGGTTGGCCTTCATGCCGGGCGCGATTTCGCGCACCACCGGTTCGGCGACGAGATGAAATTCCTTGACGTTGTCCTTCATCCGCCAAGGCAAGGTCCACCCATTGAGGGTGACGACCGGATTGTAGGGACGTCCGTTGGGCGGCGCCAGCGGCGGCATGGTGCTGGCGGACGATTGCGTCGGTGCTTCCGGCAGCGAGGCGGCGCCGGCCTTGCTGACCGCGGCGGCGCCCACCAGCGCGGCGCCCGCGCCTGTCAGAAACGATCTGCGTGAAGTCATGGTGTGGTTCCTTTGTTTGGTCTTGCGGACTGCGCGGGCATGCGCCCGCCGAGCGCCGCTTCCAGGTTGGTTTGCGCGATCCAATATTCTTTCAAGGCGTCGATATAGCCGTTAGCTGCAGCCGCCTGCTCGCGCGAATCGGCTAGCAGTTCGAACACGCTGATCAGCATGCCGTTGTAGCGAAGCATCGTCTCGTCCGAGATCCTCTTGCGTATAGGGATGACCTGGTCGCGATAGTGTTTGGCGAGGTCGTAGGAACTGCGGTACTCCAGATAGCTCTGCCGCGCTTCGCTGCGCGCTTCAACTGCGGCCTGCGCAACCTTGTTGACCGCCTGCATATAGATCGCTTCGGCTTTGGCCACCCGCGCTGAACCCCAGTCGAACAGAGGAATCTCGAGCGTGATCGCATAGCCGGGCGCGGATGCTTGCCCCGCGCTGCTGTTGCGCACGTACCCGAGGTCGAGTACGTTGATGAAGCGCGTCGCCTTGGTCAGTCCTAGCGACGACGCTGTTTGCGCGGCCTCCACTTTCGCCGCCTGGATGTCCAGCCGTTCGCGGATTGCGATGCGCTCGACGTCGTCGATTTCCACCGGGGCCGCCGGCAGGTCCGGAAGCCGGTCGGGTAAAGTGTAGCCGGCGCTTGCGCCCCATAAGCCCATCAAGCGGCTCAGAGTTTCACGGGCGATTACAGCGCGCTTGCCTGCGCGCGCCACTGATGCCGCAGCCTCCGCCTGGAACGCGCGTTCGCGGGCAAGGTCGAGCTGGCTTGAATTTCCGGCCTGTGCCATTCGCGTCGTCAGTTCGACGCTCGCTTCAGCGGCCTCGTTCACCTGCCTGGCGTACATCACGCCCTGCCCCGCGGCGACAGCGTCGAAATAGGCGCGTCGGGTTTGCGCGGCGTGCTGGAGCATCTGGTTCGCGACCATCAGCTTGGTCTGCTCGAAGCGGCGCCCTTCGATGCGTTGCGCGAGCGGAGCGGTCAGCATGCTGACAAGATTGAGTGTCAGCGAGCGCTCGATATCGACCTCGGTTCCCAGATGTGTGCGCTGAAAGGTGAACGAAGGATTCTGCACTCGTCCTGCCTGCACCAACTCGGCCTCGGCAATTCCAACATTCCAATAGGTCGATTGCAGGGTTCGATTGTTCAGCAGCGCGATCTGAACCGCGTCATCGGCTTGCAGCGGAGCGCGTAGCTTCTGATCAATCAAGCCGGCCAACGCATGCTCGTCCTCCTCGGTGCGAAGCAGGCGCGCATCGTTTCCCAGTCTTACTTTCACCAGCTTGGAAACTTGATCAAAACCGCGATCCTGGGAAACCGACGCACAGCCACTGGCAAGTAGAACGACCGCGGTCAGCCCGGCAAGGGTCAGGTACCGCCGCGCCGAACCAGCCCGGCTCATTTGACTTCCTTTTTCATGTGGTGGGTGTGGTCCTCGGGCGCTGGCGACGCTTGGGACGGATGAGCCGACCGCGGCGCCGTTGGCGCGACAGGTGAGGCCGTCTCCATTGTCAGGGACATCGAGTCGTACGCAGCCACCGCCTGGTTGGAAGCCCTCCACATGTCGGCAGGTGATGACGGCGGCGGCGCGGCGGCGCGTGCAGTCGACATCGGAACATAGCGAGTCGGCGGGACCGAGGTATTCGGATCCGCCGGATTTGAATGCAGCACGTTTTGCCCGTGGGCGGTGGTGGCGGCAAGCGCCCCAACCCAGAGCACGGCGAGTGCTCCGGTCGATCGTAATGAAATTGTCATGATTTTTTCGCTGAGAAACGCGGCGGCGAACAGAATCAACGAAGCGATCCGTCGCTGCCAATGATCAGTGCGCGCAGCCCTTTCGAGGGAAGCGCGGGCGTGGCCTGGTCAGGTCAACGAAATTTGAGGGGGACGTTCGGGAAGGGCGAGATCGACGTTGGCAACACGGTCGACTTCGAATGAAATAATTGCGAAGTGCTGCACCTCGGCCGGCACGCGTAATGCGTAGGAAGGGGTCATGGAAGCGCCAAAACAGCATGTTGCGCACGAGTTGCACTTGCCTCCAGCGTGGTGGTGCGCTGCAGATTGATCGCCAGTCTCCGCCCGATCGGACTTTGCACTAGTGCTTGCGGCGTGATGGTGATGCTCCGCTGTCCCGGCCGCGTTCAACATAGCGTGGTGGTCATGCTGGATCGTTTCCGCTTGCGACACGATGACAAGTTGCGGCACCGACTGCATAGGCGCGCAGACCAGCATTGTTGCGGAAGCGAACCCTTGAAAAGGGATTGCCAGCAACATAAGCCACACGATTAGCGATTTCAGCAGTGTTCTCACGACGATGATTCTAGCATAAGCAATACTTGGTGGCGCGTCGTGCGCAAAGCGGCGGAAACACGGACGCCGTAGGCCGGTTGATAATTATCGTAAAGATAATATTCATATCCGCCGACGATTCGCCTCAGCGTCTCCGGTATGGCTACTTTGGCAGGGCCATCGAGTTGGTGACGTCGCGCTGCACGATTTTGATCGCTGCGGCGGCTGGGAGATCTGCGCGCAGGTGGATCACGACTGCGGCGGAACTTACTGCACTCCGAACTTGCGCTTCGCGAAATAAATCACCGACAGGCCTTGACCTTGCCATTATGGGAAGCTTTAAGCTATGTTTCAACACAAAAATTAAAGGGGTAGTTCAATGGCTTCCGTTGCCCTCAAACAAGGCGCCAATCCATCCACGTCCTTAGGCACTCGTCTGAGCCTGCCGGTCGAAGGCATGACGTGTGCATCGTGCGTCGGGCGTGTCGAGCGCGCGCTGAAAGCGCTCCCGGGCGTGCAGACGGCGGCAGTCAATCTCGCCACCGAGCGCGCCGACATCATCTTCACCGGCTTGGCCGATGCGCTGGCGGCTGTTCGTGCAATCGAGAGCGCCGGCTACACCGTACGCGAAGAGAGCACCGAGCTCGCCATCGAGGACATGACCTGCGCGTCGTGTGTGGGCCGGGTTGAGAAGGCGCTCGCAAAAATACCGGGCGTGCTCGAAGCCACTGTCAACCTGGCGACCGAGCGCGCGCGGGTGCGCCATCTTGCCGGGGTCGTCTCCACGGCCGACCTTGAAGCGGCGGTCGAACAGGCGGGTTACAAGTCACGCCGCTTGTCCGCCGAAACGGCGAATGCGGGAGATCAGGACGCCGAACGTCGTGAGAGCGAGGCGCTGACACTGCGGCGCTCTTTGCTCATTGCAGCCATCCTCACCTTGCCAGTCTTTATCCTCGAGATGGGCTCTCACCTCATTCCCTCAATGCACCATTGGGTAATGGGGGTCTTGGGCGAGCAGACGAGCTGGTATATCCAGTTCGCGCTCGCCACCCTGGTACTGTTCGGTCCGGGCTTGCGCTTCTTCCGCAAGGGCGTACCGGCGTTGCTGCGCGGTGCCCCCGACATGAACTCGCTGGTCTCGCTCGGCACGGCGGCGGCTTTCGGCTATTCGATGGTCGCGACATTCGTCCCCGCAGTGCTTCCCTTGGGCACCGCCAACGTCTATTTCGAAGCCGCCGTGGTCATCGTGACCTTGATCCTGCTCGGACGCACGCTGGAGGCGCGCGCCAAGGGGCGAACCTCGCAGGCGATCAAAAGGCTCGTCGGACTTCAGGCCAAGATCGCGCGCGTCGAGCGCAACGGCGAGACGGTTGAAATTGCGCTCTCTCAGGTGACGACCGGTGACGTCGTGCTCGTCCGTCCGGGCGAAAAGATTCCGGTCGACGGCGAGGTCGTCGAGGGCGCTTCTTATGTCGACGAAAGCATGATCACGGGCGAGCCGGCGCCCGTATCGAAAGGGGTGGGTGCCGAAGTCGTCGGCGGCACGATCAACAAGACGGGCGCTTTCAGTTTCCGCGTCACCAAGGTCGGCGCAAACACGGTGCTCGCGCAGATCATCCGCCTCGTCGAAGAAGCGCAGGGTTCCAAGCTGCCGATCCAGGCGCTGGTCGACAAGGTGACAATGTGGTTCGTCCCGGCGGTGATGGCCGCCGCCGTGCTGACCTTCTTGGTCTGGCTGATCTTCGGTCCGGACCCGTCGTTGACCTTCGCGCTCGTGAATGCGGTCGCTGTTCTCATCATCGCTTGCCCGTGCGCCATGGGGCTGGCCACACCGACCTCGATCATGGTTGGTACGGGCCGCGCGGCCGAGCTCGGCATTCTCTTCCGCAAGGGCGAAGCTTTGCAGGCGCTGCGCGATGTGAGCGTCATCGCGCTCGACAAGACCGGCACACTGACCAAAGGACGCCCCGAGCTGACCGACCTCGTTCTCGCCGCGGGCTTCGAATACAACGAAGTTCTGGCTCTCGTTGCGGCGGTCGAGACGCGATCCGAGCATCCGATCGCCGAAGCAATCGTCGCAGCCGCAAAGCAGCAGGACATCACTCTCGCACCCATCGAGGGTTTCGATGCAACACCGGGCTTCGGCGTGTCGGCCAAGGTCGCCGGTCGGACCGTCGCCGTCGGCGCGGACCGGTTCATGACGCAGCTCGGTCTCGATGTCGCGAGCTTCCAGCCGACCGCCCAGCGACTCGGCGAGCAAGGCAAGAGCCCACTCTATGCCGCTATCGACGGCCGCTTGGCGGCGGTGATCGCGGTCGCCGATCCGATCAAGGAGACGACTCCCGCGGCTATCAAGGCGCTGCATGCGCTCGGACTCAAGGTCGCGATGATCACCGGCGACAACGCAACTACGGCCGCGGCGATCGCCAAGCAGCTCGGGATCGATGAAGTCGCGGCTGAGGTCTTGCCCGACGGAAAGGTCGCGACGCTGAAGAAGTTCCGGATCAATGGCGCGCGGGTCGCCTTCGTGGGCGACGGCATCAACGACGCGCCGGCGCTCGCCGAAGCGGACGTTGGGCTCGCCATCGGCACGGGAACCGATGTGGCGATCGAGGCGGCTGACGTGGTGCTGATGTCGGGCGACCTGCGTGGCGTGCCGAATGCCATCGCGCTCAGCAAGGCGACGATCCGCAACATCAAGCAAAACCTGTTCTGGGCCTTCGCCTACAACGCCGTGCTGATCCCGGTCGCGGCTGGCGCGCTCTACCCGGTAAATGGCACCTTGCTTTCGCCGATCTTCGCCGCGGCTGCAATGGCGCTCTCCAGTGTCTTCGTGCTCGGCAACGCGCTCCGGCTCAAGCGCTTCCGGGCACCGATGACGGTCGAACTCCGCAACGAGACGCCTGCAAACGGGGTGGCATCGCCCCAGTCACGCCTGGTGAACGAGCATTGAGCCCGGGCCTAACTGAATTCCCAAACAAGATTAGGGAGGCCGTCATGGCTAGCGCATCTCATCGCCAAGTAATCATTTATACGACACCGATTTGCCCTGACTGCCGGGTGCTGAAGGCCTGGCTCGAGAGAGAGGGCATCGCGTTCGAAGAACGCGACCTCTCCGATCCCGAGATCATGGCGGAAGCCAAGGCGCGCACCGGTGTGCGTGTCGCACCGATCACCTTGGTGGGTGAAACGGTCTTCTACGGCACGTTCCCGTCGCAAAAACCGGGCCTGACCGTGGCGCTCGGCCTATCCCATCCTATCGGAGAGTGAGCACCATGACGAAACATGTCGAGATACGCCAAGCCGGACGCACCATCGCGGCGCTGGAGGGCGTCACAATCCTGGAAGCGGCGCTCGCCAACGGCATCGCCTATCCGCATGGCTGCCGCTCCGGCCGGTGCGGGGCCTGTAAGTCGCGCCTCATCAGCGGCGAGGTCGACCTTCTCGATCACAGCCGCTTCGCGCTCTCGGACGAGGAGAAAGCGCAAGGGCTGATCCTCGCCTGCCGGGCGATCCCGACAACGGATGCGATCATCGCATGGCTTGGCGGCGACGAGGAGACCCCATCCCATCCGCGCCGCAGTCTACACTGCCGCGTGACAGCGATCGAGGACGCTACACACGACATCAAGCGTATTCAGTTCGTCATCGACGGAGCCGATCCGCTTGCCTTTACGGCGGGCCAATACGCTCGGCTCACGATACCTGGCGTTCCTACGCGCGCCTATTCGATGTCAAACCGGTCGGGCGAGCGAGAGTTCGAATTCCACATCCGCCGAGTGCCGGGTGGGGCCGCGACCCAGCACATCCACGCGCTATTGAAGCTCGGCGATCGGGTGTTGGTCGAAGGGCCATTCGGCTCTTCCTACCTGCGCGAGCAGCATACTGGGCCGATCCTTTGCGTCGCCGGCGGCTCGGGTCTTGCACCGATCAAGGGGATCGTCGAGGCGGCAATTGCACGAGGCATGAAACAGCCGATTCATATCTATTTCGGCGCGCGCAGCGAACGCGATCTCTATCTCGTCGACCATTTCGAGGGTCTGACGCAACGGTACGCCAACCTGAGGTTCACGCCCGTCCTCTCCGATGCGCTGGGGGCGCGCTGGCGCACCGGCTTCGTGACCGATGCCGTCGCAAAGGACCTGCAGGATTTTGATGGCTGGAAAGCCTATGTCGCCGGACCACCACCGATGGTCGAAGCGGCTATGCAGATCTGTGCGGTACGCGGGTTGCGGTCTGAGGACCTGCATGCCGATGTGTTCTTTACGCCCGGAGAAGCATCCGCGCCGGTAAGCCCCGCCTTTTCGGGCGGTATTTGATAAACCACTAGGAGGAGAGAATGATGAATATCGGTCAAGCGGCCAAGTTCTCCGGCGTCTCGGCGAAGATGATTCGCTACTACGAACAGATTGGTTTGATCCCGAAAGCTATTCGTTCCGATGCAGGCTATCGACATTACAGCTCGCTGGACGTGCATAGCCTTCGCTTCATCCGTCGCGCACGCGACCTTGGCTTTTCTGTCGAACAGATATCAGAACTATTGGTTTTGTGGTGCGACCGTGACCGCGCGAGCGGCGATGTCAAGGCATTGGCGCTCTCTCATGTCGCCGGACTCAGGGCGAAGATCGCTGAATTGCAAGCGATGGCACAAACGCTCGAGCACCTGGCCGATCACTGCCACGGTAATGAGCGCCCAGATTGCCCGATCCTTGCGGATTTGGCTGAGCCGACCGCGGCGGCGCAACAGCGTTCGCAGGCTCCGCTTAGGACGCCCCGGTTTGGAGGCGACACGCCCGCCTCGTCACGCATTCGCGCCGCCACTGCGACTCGTTCGTGACCTAAGGTGGACGCGCACAAGCTTTCCCATATCGTTCTTTCCCAGCCGAGGGCAGCGTTCTTCGATAATCACCCTTCTCGGGTTCGCTCAAACGCGGAGCAAGAATTTCGCGATTGAAGTCGAATTAAAGAATTTCGCTGAAAAGCGTTTGACCTTACCACGCTGTCAAACCTCATATTAGTCGAACAGTAACCAATCAGGAGATCAAAATGCTTCGTTTCTACATTCCAAACATGACCTGCGGCGGCTGCGCCAAGTCCGTCACCAAGGCGCTGCTGAGCGTCGACCCGCAGGCCCGCATCGAAACCGACCCGCCCGCGCGTGAAGTTCGCGTCGATAGCGCCTTGGACGAGAGCGCTTTCCTCACAGTACTTAGCGATGCCGGGTATCCGAACAAGCAGAGACCGGAAGCGATGACTGACTGATTCCTGATGCGACGGTCTAAATACGACAAGGACTCGTTGCCGCATGACCGCTTTCAGGCGCATGACCTTGAAAGCATGGAAGGAACTTCGAGCCCGTTCAACAGGAAGGAAATCACATGAACGACCATATTCACACACAGCACGAGGGCTCGATCAAGCCCCGACCGCCGGCGACTGCCGGCACTGAGCAAGGATTGGGAATTGAAGAGGTCACTGCACGCGCCGATGTCTCGGAAAGACTGGTGCGTCATTGCGATGCGCGTGGCCTGCTTCCGGGTGCCGAACAAGCCGACGCTTCCCAGCGCCGCTATTCCCACGGGGATGTCTGCATACTGCTTTTTACTAGGCGAGCGCACGTCCTGGGCTTCGGGATGAATGAGGTCGCCAGGCTGCTCTCCCTGTGGCAGGACTTCCATCGCATGAGCTCGGAGGTAAAGAGCATTGCCTTGGCCAAACCTAAAGAACCGGAATCACGCATCGATGAGCTTCAGGCGATGATGGGCGTCCTGGAGCGCCTGGCGAACGTGTTTCCAGTTGAGCATCAGCCTACATGCCCCATCCTGGAAGGTTTGACGGAGTTTATAGCGAGTTGTGCACTTTTAGAGAATCCGTAGATCGAATCGGGATAGAAGAACGCAGCCCCT
>JARXKR010000087.1:6190-8925 GCA_030271565.1 Pseudomonadota bacterium | reverse complement strand
CGGTGCTCGACCAGCCAGGCGCTGCAATTGGGGCACTGGAAGCGGTAACCGCAGTGGCGGCACAGCGTCAGCGGAGCATAACCCCGCCGGTTGAGGAACAGCAGGCTCTGCTCGCCGCGCGCCAGCCGCTCGCGCAAGCCCGCGACCAGCCGCGGGGCGAGCCAGCGGCCGCGCTCGGGCACTTCACTGCGCAAATCGACAATGCTGACCTTGGGCAGTTCCGCGCCGCCGAACCGGGCTGGCAGTTCGACCTTGGTGTAAACCCCGGCTTCGGCCAGTTGCAGCGATTCGAGCGCCGGGGTGGCGGAGGCGAGGATCACCGGAACGTGCTCGAACTTGGCGCGGATCACCGCAACGTCGCGCGCATTATAGCGCACCCCGTCGTCCTGCTTGAACGACACCTCGTGCGCCTCGTCGACCACGATCAAGCCCAGCTTGGCATAGGGCATGAACAGCGCAGAACGTGCCCCGACCACCACTTGCGCCTGTCCGGACACAATCGCCCGCCACGCACGGCGCCGCTCGCTGGCCTTCAGGCTCGAATGCCACAGCACCGGCGGGACACCGAAGCGCGCTTCGAAGCGGCGCAGGAAGTTCTGGGTGAGCGCAATTTCAGGGAGCAGCACCAACACCTGCCGCTCCATCCGGATCGCCTCGGCAATCGCCTCGAAATAGCACTCGGTCTTGCCCGATCCGGTCACTCCGTCGAGCAGGAACGGCGCGAACTCCTGCGCTTTGACTGCGGCGCTGAATATGTCCGCCGCGGCCTGCTGATCGGGCGAAAGTTCGGGCACATCGTGATTGGCGCGCGCGCGCGGGTAAGGCCGGTCGAGGTCGACTGTGACAGGTTCGAGCACGCCTGCGCTGACCAAGCCGCGCAGCACCCCGTCGGATACGCTGGCGAGCTCGGCCAGTTCGCGGATGCTCGCCTGCTCGCCGTGCAGCGCGTCGATTGCGGCGAGCCGCTGCGGGGTGAGGCGCTTGGGCTCGTGCCCCGACAGGCGGTATTCGGTGGTGGTGCCGCCGCCGCGCAGCGCCGCGGTGCTGCCCAGCGCCATCCGCGCGACGGCGTTCATCGGCGCGACGTAATAGTCGGCGGTCCATTCGATCAGGCGGCGCAGCGCCGCGCTGAGCGGCGGGACCGGCAGCACTTCGAGCAGCGGGCGCAGCTTCGCGTCGGGAACCTCATCGCCCGCCAGCCGTTCTTTTTCCCAGACGATCCCGAGGACTTGGCGTGGTCCGAGGGGGGCGATAACCAGCGAACCGAATTCAGTCGCCATGCCTTCGGGAAGGCGATAGTCCAACACGCTGAGAACCGGATTGAAGACGAGGAGACGGACGCGGTTCATCGGCCCGTCTCTATGGCGACAAACCGGAGCGCGCGACAGCCGCATTTTAAAGGAGCAGGGGTCAAATGCAGAGCATCGAAACTGGCGTCATGGCGCGCCGAGCATTCATGGCCGGAACCGCTGCCGCTGGCGTGCTGATGCTGCCCGGCTGCCAGTCGATGGGCGGCGGGTTCTCCATGGTCGACGCGATCCGCCGCCTGCTGACGTTGTCATCGCAAGCCGCTTTCGCGCTGCTGACCGCGCCGGGCGGGTTCTGGGACAGCGAAGTGGCCCGGTTCGACGCGCCCGAGCTGTTCGGATCGTCGGGCACTGGATTGCTCAAAAATCTCCTGACTTCAACGCTGTTCAAGCAGAACCTCCAGCATCAATTGAATATCGTCGCCGAGAAGGGCGCGGCGCGCGCGGCACCGGTGGTCTATGAAGCGGCGCGCAAGATCTCGGTCCCCGATGCCATTGGGCTGGTGCGCGGCGGGCCGACTGCGGCAACCTCGTACTTGCGCGCGGAAATGGGTCCGGCGCTGATCAACGCGATGATCCCGGGGCTGACCGATGGGCTGCGGCTGAGCAGCGACCCCGTGCTCGGTCAGGCGGTGCGGGCGCTGTCAGGGGTCGACCTTGGCCAGATGGCGCAATCGGTCGCCAACCGCGCCGACAATTCGATCTGGTACCAGATCGGGCACGAAGAAAGCGCCATCCGCGCGCATCCCGAGAGCACCAGGGATCCGTTGCTGATCGGGGTGTTCAAGATTCTCTGAGCGGTTATAGCCGCTGCTGACCCCGCATGCAGGAGCGCACCCCCGTGAAGTTTTTTGCCGATACCGCCGAGATTGCCGACATCAAGGAACTGGCCGCTTTCGGGCTGGTTGACGGGGTAACCACCAACCCCTCGCTGATCGCCAAGTCGGGCCGCGATTTCAAGGAAGTGACCAAGGAAATCTGCGGGATCGTCGCTGGCCCGGTCAGCGCCGAAGTGGTTGCGCTCGACTACGACGGGATGATGCGTGAGGCGGCAATCCTGCGCAAGATTGCCGACAACGTCTGCATCAAGGTGCCGATGACACTGGACGGGCTCAGGGCCTGCAAGGCGCTGACCGGCGATGGCAGCATGGTCAATGTCACGCTGTGTTTCTCGGCCAACCAGGCGTTGCTCGCGGCCAAGGCCGGGGCGACTTTCATCTCGCCGTTCGTCGGGCGCCACGACGATAACGGCTTCGACGGGATGGAACTGATCGCCGATATCCGACTGATCTACGACAACTACGATTACCGCACCGAAATCCTCGTCGCCAGCGTCCGGCATGGGATCCATGTACTGAACGCGGCCAGGATCGGCGCTGACGTAATGACCGCGCCGCCCGCAGTGATCAAGGGGCTGGTCAAGCATGT
>JARXKR010000087.1:3391-6090 GCA_030271565.1 Pseudomonadota bacterium | reverse complement strand
GCGGTTGCGCGCGAGCCGGAGCTGGAGATCGCCTGGACCGCCGATGCGCCGATCGCCAACGGCAAGAACCTGCGGGTGCCGATGCCGGGCCGCAACCTGCCGCGTGAGCAAGCGATGGAAGCGCGCGGGTTTGCCGATTCGATGGCGCTCAAGCTGCGCCACCACAAGGAAGCGCTCCACGCCCGACACGCCCCGGCCGAAGCGACCGCGCGCGCGGCTTACGATGCGGTCGAGCAGGTCCGGTTTGAGGCGCTCGGGTCCAAAGCCTACGAGGGCATGCGCGGCAATCTCGATGCGGCCAACTCGGTGCGGATCGGCGGCGATCCGATCACCCGCGCGACCCGCCCCGATGAAGTGCCGGTGCCGATGGCGCTGTCGCTGCTGCTGCGCGAACACCTCACCGGGCAGCCGGTGCCAGAAGTCGCCGAGGCCGGGGTCGCGATGCTGCGCAGCTGGATCGAGGAACGCGCTGCCGCCGATTTCGATGCGCTGGCGCTGTTGCTCGACGATCAGAAGGCGTTCCAGTCGTTGACGCTCGACATGCTCCAGCACCTTGAGCTGACCCAGGCCAGCCCGCTCGAGCAGGAAGCCGATGAAGGCGACGATGCCGACGGCGAGGACCAGGACGACGAAAACGCCGACGACAGCGAATCGTCCGAAGACCAGTCCCCCAGCGAAGTCGCGGCCGAGCCGAGCGAAGGCGACGAGGACGGCGATAGCGAGGCTGAACGCGAGGTCGATGACGACAATGCCGACGCCGAAGAAGGCGACGAGGGCGAGGAGGGCATGCTCCCCGTCCGCCCCAATCGCCCGTGGACCGAGCTGCCCAGCAAATTCGATTACAAGGCCTACACCGAAAAGTTCGACGAAGTGGTCAGTGCATCGGAGCTGTGCGACGAGGAAGAACTGACCCGGCTGCGCGCCTATCTCGACGCGCAATTGAAGGGCCTGCAGGGCGTGGTCACCAAGCTCGCCAACCGGCTCCAGCGGCGGCTGATGGCGCAGCAGAACCGCAGCTGGGATTTCGATCAGGAAGAAGGCATGCTCGATGCCGCGCGGCTCGCCCGGGTGGTGATCTCGCCGGGGCATTCCCTGAGCTACAAGATCGAACGCGAGGTCCAGTTCAAGGATACGATTGTCACCCTGCTGATCGACAATTCGGGATCGATGCGCGGGCGGCCCATTTCCATTGCTGCGATCAGCGCCGACGTGATGGCGCGCACGCTCGAACGCTGCGGGGTCAAAACCGAGATTCTCGGCTTCACCACCCGCGCGTGGAAGGGCGGGCAAAGCCGCGAGGCGTGGCTCGGCGGCGGTAAACCCGCGCAGCCCGGGCGGCTCAACGATTTGCGCCACATCGTCTACAAGAAGGCCGACGAGCCCTATCGCCACGCCCGCAAGAACCTCGGGCTGATGATGCGCGAAGGCTTGCTCAAGGAAAACATCGACGGCGAGGCGCTGCTGTGGGCGCACACCCGGCTACTGGCGCGCGCCGAAGACCGCCGCGTGCTGATGGTCATTTCCGACGGTGCCCCGGTCGACGATTCGACGCTGAGCGTGAACAACGCCGGCTACCTCGAACTGCACCTGCGCAAGGTGATTGACTGGATCGAACGCCAGAGCCCGGTACAACTGGTCGCGATCGGGATCGGCCACGATGTAACGCGCTATTACCGCCGCGCGGTGACGATCATGGACGTCGAGCAGCTGGGCGGCACGATGATCGAACAGTTGGCGGGGCTGTTCGAAGAGGAAGCGAAGTGAACGTCACCGAGGCCGTTACTAGCCGCCGTTCGATCCGCGCTTTTCAGGACAAACCGGTCGTCCGAGCGGTGCTGCGCGCTATTCTGGAATCAGCCCAGCGTTCGCCCTCGGGCGGGAACACGCAGCCGTGGAATGCGGTGATGCTGACCGGCGAGCCGCTCGCCGCATTGTTTGCCAAGGTGGCCGAGGTGGTGCCGCTGGGCCGTGCTGCCATGGCGCCCGAATATCACGTTTATCCACCTGAGCTGGAGGGTGCCTACGAGACGCGTCGCCAAGGCATTGGCGAGGCGATGTATGCTGCGCTGGATATTCCGCGAGACAACAGACAAGCCCGGCTGGCGTGGTTCGCGCGCAATTTTCAGGGGTTCGGTGCGCCGGTGTTGATGCTGGTCCACACGCCAAAGTACATGGGCCCGCCGCAGTGGTCCGACATGGGGATGTGGCTGCAGACCGTGATGCTGCTGTTGCGCGAAGCGGGCCTCGACAGTTGCGCGCAGGAGGCCTGGGCGGTTTACAGCAAGCAAATCCGCGAATGCGTCGATATTCCGGACGATCACATTTTCTTCTGCGGCATGGCAATCGGCTGGGGCGACCGGGAGCATGCGGTCAACACGTTCCCGGTCGCGCGTGCGCCGCTGGACGAGGTGGTTCGCTGGGAGGGGTTTTAGGGGCGAGTGCAGCGCGCGGGCTTCGACAGGCTCAGCCTGAGCGGGGTTGGGTGCGGTAAAAAACATCTTCCGCTCACCCTGAGCCTGTCGAAGGGTCAGGCTGAGCTTGTCGAAGCCCGCGCGCCAACTTATGGCCACACCCATGACCGAACTACGCCTGTTCAACAGCCTGACCCGCCAGCTTGAGACCTTCCACCCGGTCCACCCCGGCGTCCCCGGCGTGCCGGGAAAAGAACCTGAGGCCCGGGTCTATACCTGCGGGCCGAC
>JARXKR010000087.1:1337-3291 GCA_030271565.1 Pseudomonadota bacterium | reverse complement strand
CAGCATTGCTACCTCCTCGACAGCGGGCTCTATTTCGATGTCACGACCGTGGCCGATTACGGCCGCCTCGCCCGCGCGGTGACCGACGAAGGCGAGGGCCGCATCCAGCCCGTCGACGGCAAGCGCAACGCCGCCGACTTCGCGATCTGGCGCAAAACCCCGCCGGGCGAGACGCGCCAGATGGAATGGGATTCGCCGTGGGGTAAAGGCGCTCCCGGCTGGCATCTCGAATGCTCGGTGATGAGCGGCGATCTGCTCGGCTTCCCGTTCGATATCCACACCGGCGGGATCGATCACCGCGAGATCCACCACCCCAACGAAATCGCGCAGAACCAGGCGCATTGCGACTCCGACGCCAGCGGCGCGAACATCTGGATGCACAACAACTTCCTGGTCGAACGCAGCGGCAAGATGAGCAAGTCGAGCGGCGAGTTCCTCCGGCTGCAACTACTGATCGACCGGGGGTATCACCCGCTCGCGTACCGGATGATGTGCCTGCAGGCGCATTATCGGTCGGAGCTGGAGTTCAGCTGGGAGGGGCTGGGGGCTGCGCTGGTGCGCTTGAAGCGGATGACTCGTCGTGTTGAAGCTGTCCGCGCGCGATTTGGTCCTGAAGATCCAATCTATGCGCTATTTGACCGCAAAATTGTGGACGCGACTTACGCACTGCAAATCGAGATGATTGAGAACTCGATGGGTGATGACCTAAACACTCCACAAGCTTTGAGTCAGTTAGAGATTTTGACTGAATCCAAGTCAAAAAAGCCAAAACTTCAGATGGCTTGTCTCAAATACGTAGACCAGATGTTTGGACTGGAGTTGGGCCATCTTAGGAGTGTTGACCTCCGCATCCGCCCCAAGTCCTCCACCATCACCGAACCCGAAATCGACGCCATCCTGACGCAGCGCAAGGAGGCCCGCGCCGCCAAGGACTTCGCCACCTCCGACCGCCTTCGCGACGAACTCACGGCACATGGCGTCGAGGTCATGGACGGCGATCCGCTTGGCTGGGACTGGAAGCTGGAGGTTTAGGCGGCGGTGAATTCCAGACCTTCCAAACCTAATCCGTCTGTCCTGAGCTTGTCGAAGGAGTGTCCTTGTTCTTGGCGTAGCGCGATGCTGCACGAAGAACAGGACAGTGCTTCGACAAGCTCAGCATGGACGGGTTTTGGTCAAGTCGGCTTTTGCGAATGAAACTCTGGCGCCTCACCCGCGCGGCATACGTGGCGCTCGACGGGCAGGGGGCTTTGCTCAACGGGGCAAGATATGCGCCGCCGGGGGTGGCGGTGGTCAGTCTGGCCTCGGAGGCCGGGCTCGCGGTGCTGGTGGCGCTGAGGTATCTGCCGCGCGATCTGCAGGGCATTGCCGAGGACTACGTGCTCGGCTGGACCGGGGTCGATGCGGTGCCCGAGCGGGTTCCCGATCCGGACGAAGATACGATCCGCACCTTTGTCGGCGAGTGGCTGACGTCGAAGCGCTCACTGCTCGCCGCGGTCCGCTCAAAGGTCCTGCCCGAGGCTGACGTCGTCTTGCTCAATCCCGCTCATCCGGATGCCGCGGGAGTCCCGCCGCTCATCACGCGTCCGTTCGACTTCGCCGAATGCCTCCACACCCCGCCGATGCTGGCGCGTTTCAGGGATCAATCATGACAATCACCGTGCTCAACGCCCAGCTCAAACCGCTGCTCGCGCCGCACTTGCCGGACTGGGTCGAAGCGCGGTGGTACGCGGGCAAGGAAGAGGCTTTCGCGCTGGCGGCAGAGGCTGAAATTGGCTGGTTCGACATGCACAACAAGCACGATATGGCCGAAGTGTTCGGCCGTGCGGAAAAGCTCAGATGGCTTAATTCGGTTTATGCTGGGGTCGAATCCTTCCCGCTCGAGCTGCTGGCCAATCGGGGCGTGGTCCTGACCAACGGCGCGGGGATCAATGCGGTACCGATCGCCGAATATGTG
>JARXKR010000087.1:0-1237 GCA_030271565.1 Pseudomonadota bacterium | reverse complement strand
TCAGGCCTCGTCGAGCAGCAGCAGCTGCACTTCGACTTCCATCCGCGGTTCGGGCAGCATCGAATGATCGACCCGCAGCACCGCCGCATCGGCGACCAGCTGGCGGGGAATGGTGAATTCGTGCTCGGGCAGGGCGTCGATGAATTGTTCGCCGGCAGCAACTGGCACAGGCCCTGCAAAAGCCAGCACAACGGTGTGACGGGTGCCGCTGAACGTGACACTGGCCCAGCTCCGTTCGCTGTGGCGGAC
This sequence comes from Pseudomonadota bacterium, assembly GCA_030271565.1. Classification (GTDB taxonomy): domain Bacteria; phylum Pseudomonadota; class Alphaproteobacteria; order Sphingomonadales; family Sphingomonadaceae; genus Novosphingobium. The sequence continues at coordinate 988 of JARXKR010000087.1, read as the reverse complement.
CAGCTCGGCCTTGCCTCCAGCGAGCTCGAGCAGGGCGGAAAGCAGCGGCATCCAGGGGGTGCGACTTGCGCGGCGAACTGCTGACAGCATCGCGGCATCGGTATTTGGGTCAATTTGCACGGGCATCCTCGCGGTAAATGTTCATGAAATGTTCCACACGTTCCGTGGTTGCAACACGAGGTGAGCGGCCGTTGCGCAGATCCTCGACAAAGCGCGGATCGTGCGTGGCTAGCCGTCCGAACTTGGTCCAGGGCATTCCGGTTTCGCGCAAGAAGCGCTCGATCCGGCAGATCAACATTTTAAGCCCCCTTTCATTGTCGAATTCCCTGGCGAATCACCGTAGGAATAATCCTGTTCTTTCCTGCGAAATCCTACTTGTCTAGGAAAAATACATCGTGTAGATGTTTTTCATGGTTACCACCGATCCCCGCACGAAGTTGTTGCTGCTGGCCAGTAACCATGGCGCGAGTTTGTCTGGCCTGTCCGAATTGATCGGACGCAATTCCACATATTTGCAGCAATTTATCCGCAAAGGCAGCCCGCGCAAGCTGGAGGAAACCGACCGCCGGACGCTCGCGCGGTTCTTTGGAATCGACGAATCCGAACTGGGCGCGCCGGAGGATAATTCCTCGCCACACGCCGAAAAATCGACGCGGCGCGAATGGATCGATGTCCCGCGGCTGGCTTTGGGCGCCTCGGCCGGGCCGGGCTTGCTCGCAGGCGAGGAACTGCCGATCGGCGCGTTCCGCTTCGGCGCGCGCTGGCTGCGCGAGCAAGGGCTCGATCCAGCGCAGCTCTCGGCAATCCGGGTCGAGGGGGATTCGATGGAGGCCACCTTGCGCGACGGTGACGAGATTCTGGTCGACCGCACCCTGCGTGCGCTGCGTGACGGGATCCATGTGGTCCGCGCCGGCGATGCACTGCTGGTCAAACGGCTCGACACCGGCCGCCCCGGGGTAATCGCACTGGTCAGCGATAATCCCGCCTA
>JARXKR010000086.1:5233-9005 GCA_030271565.1 Pseudomonadota bacterium | reverse complement strand
TCGAGCCGGGCTGGCTGTCCTTCATCAAGGGCAGCGCCTTCTGGCAGCCGAGGAACACCGAATCGACGTTGACCGCAAAGCCGCGGTGCCAGTCGGCCAGCGTGCAGGTCTCGATATTGCCGCGCACCCCGATCCCGGCGTTGTTGACGAGGACAGAGAGCCCGCCCATCGCCTCGGCGGCATAGTCGACTGCGGCGATCCACTGGTCTTCGCTGGTGACGTCGAGGAGCACCGAGAAGGCGGTGCCGGCGCCAAGCTCGGCGTTGATCTTCGCGGCCTGGTCAGCGGCGCCGCTGGCGTTGATGTCGGCCAGCAAAACCTGCGCCCCTTCGCGCGCCAGCATCATCGCCTGCGCCGCGCCGAGCCCCTGTGCCGCGCCGGTAATCAACGCCTTCTTGCCTGCAACTCGTCCGCTCATGTTGTCTCTCCCGTTATTCCCGGAGCGAGCAGCATCAGGAGCCGAACGTCAATCCCCAATCCGCGCAGCCGCGCAGATTCGACGAATTGGGGGAGAGCGGAGAGAGCAACGCGGTGAACGGTGATGTCCTCGCTTTCGGTCCCGCCGCCGGGGCCAACTTTGGTCAGGCCGTGGGCGCGGACCAGGGTGAAGCTTTCGCTGACCATGCCAGGGGAGGAGTAGAATTCGCCGATCACCTCGATCCGCGCCGCGCGGTAGCCGGTTTCCTCCTCAAGCTCGCGCGCGGCGGCTGCAGCGGGGTCTTCGTCGGGCGAGCTGTCGTCGTCGCCGATCAGCCCGGCGGGCAATTCGAGGCAGGCCTTGCCGAGCGGCACGCGATATTGCTCGACCAGCAGGACGTGGTCATCGGCATCGATCGCGAGAATTACGGCAGCGCGAATGCCCCGCGCGCGGGTGACATATTCCCACTTGCCGCGGGTGCGGGCAGTGATGAATTTGCCGGCCCACCGAACTTCTTCCGGCTGGTCGGGCGTCATACCTCGATCAGCCGGTCGGGTAATTCGTTCACATCATCCTCGGCGCGGGGGAAGTGTTCGGCGAGCACCGCGCCGACCTGAGTCACCGCGCCGACCAATCCGGCAGCCGCGCGACCGCTGCGGATTTCGCCCACCAAAGTGGCCATCGCCGCGCCCCACACTTCGGGAGAGACTTTCTCGGCAATCGCATCGTCAGCGACGATCTCGGCGCGGCGCTCGGCGAGGCTGAGGTAGATCAGGACGCCGGTGCGGCCGTGGGTGCGGCGCTCGGCCCCGATCTTGAAACTGGTTACCGCGCGGTTGCGCACCCGCGCATGTTTGAGGGGTTTGGGCACCAGTGCCAACCGCAGCGGTTGCCACAACTGGACCAGCCACATGCCGAGGAATTTCGCGCTCGCCGCAAACAGCCCCACGCTGAGTATCTGACTGGCTCGCCAATCGCTTTGCCAGTTCCCCATGATCCGGTCGACCAGACCGAGGTAGAACTGCGGCGCGAGCGACAGCACACCCAGCGCAATGAAAGCCGCCGCCGCCGACCAAACCAGCGCCACGTCATGATAGTTGTCCGACCGTTCGGCCATGATCGTCACGATCTCACCGGCCGAGTGGCCTTCGGCTGCGGAAACCGCTGCGCTCACCGCTTCGCGGTCGGCTTCGGTCAATGCGAATTGCTGTGCCATGTGTCTGTCCTTACCAGCCGCCCGAAGCGCCACCGCCACCGGACGAGCCGCCTCCGCCGCTCCATCCGCCGCCGCCGCCGCCTCCGCCCCAACCGGAGCCGCCGCCACCACCGCCGCCGCCGCGGGTCATCCCGTCGAGCACGCTCCACATGATGACTTGGCCGAGCCCGCTGGAACGATAGTTCTTGCCGCCGCGCATGCGCCGCAACATCGGCAGGATGAAGAACAGGAAGACGAATGCCAGCCAGATCAGCGAACTCGGGTTGAAGTGTGACTTGGCCGCTTTCTGATCGGCCGCTTGCTGGGCATTGGCCTGAGCGCCAATCTGCGCGGCTTGATCCGGGGGCAACTGCATCTGGGTAATCAGCGCGTCGGTCCCCGCTTCGATCCCGCCGGGCAAATCACCGGCCTTGAACTTCGGCGTGATGATCTTGTTAATCACCAGAAACGAGAAGCCATCGGTCACGGTCGGCTCCATCCCGTAACCCACCTCGATCCGCATCCGGCGCTCGGCCGGCGCGACCAGCAGCATAACGCCGTCATTGCGGCTCTTGTCGCCGAGCTGCCAGGTGCGGAACAGGCGGTTTGCGTAATCGCTGATCTCATAATCCTGCAAGCTGGCGACGGTGACTACCTGCAACTGGCGCTGCGACTGGCTCTTGAGCGCGACCAGCTTCTGGCTGAGCCGCGCTTCCTCATCGTCAGGGATGACATTGGCCTGATCGACCACCAGCCCGGTCAGCGCGGGGAACTGCAGCCCATCCGACGAAGCGGGAGCCGCACTCTGGCTGGCTTGGGTCAGCGGCTCAGCGGTCTGCGCCTGTGCCGCGCCGGTTGACGCCGTGCCCAGCGGGCGCAGAAACACCGCCAGCGCCAGCAGGATAGCTCCCAGCGCCAGCGGTACGGCGCATCCCGCAAAGCGCCGGGCCGAACGCCCGGCGGTGCCAGGCTGATCGTTCATGACGTTGTCCTAGATCTTGCCTTCGAGGTTGGGCGCGACATTGGCACCCGGGGTAACCGCTTCGTACGGCACCATCGGCTTCGCGCCGTAGATCACCTTGGCACCGATCGCATCGGGGAAGGTGCGGATCGTCGTGTTGTAGACGCGCACTGCCTCGTTGTAATCGCGCAGCGCCACGCGGATCCGATTCTCCTGACCTTCGAGCTGGCTCTGCAGCATCTGGTAATTGGTGATGCTCTTGAGCTCGGGATAGGCCTCGGTATTGGCGAGCAGTCGCCCAAAGCCCATTAGCGAACCGGACAACTGGTTCTGCGCCTCCTGGAAGGCCTTCATCTTGGCCGGATCCTTGAGGTCGTCGACGGTCAGCTGGATGCTCGTCGCCTTGGCCCGGGCTTCGGTCACCCCAACGAGAATGCCCTTTTCCTGTTCGGCGGCACCTTTGGCGACCGCAGCAAGGTTGGGAATGAGGTTGGCGCGTTCCTGGAATGCAGCCTGGACGTCGGCCCATTTAGCCTTGGCGACTTCCTCGGCCTTGGGCACCGAATTGACCCCGCAACCGCCGACACCGGCAGCGATCACGGCAACCACGGCGACGCGCGGCAGAATGCTCGAATAACGTTCGGTCATCAACTCAACCCTCCACTGCGGCGGCGACGCCACCAATCATCAGCGCAGATGTAGCGTGTGTGTTACCCGGTTCAAGCACCTCGGCACAAATATCGCGCAGCAATCGGTTGTTGAGGCGGTCTGCAGGCTATGGCAGACCCGGCACCGACGCAGATTTGATTGGGGGACGGGAAATGTCGATGGCATCGGAATTCAAGGAGTTCGTGAATAACGGCAACGTGATGGACCTCGCGGTCGGGGTGATCATCGGTGCGGCCTTCGGCAAGATCGTCACCGCGCTGACCGACGATATCATCATGCCGATCATCGGCGCGATATTCGGCGGGCTCGATTTCTCAAGCAAGTACGTGGTGCTCGGCGGCGCGGACAAGGTGACGGCCGGAATGCCGCTGGCCGCAGCCAAGGCCGCCGGGGCCAATGTGCTGGCGTGGGGCGATCTGGTCAGCGTGATCCTCAACTTCGTCATTCTGGCTTTCGTGATCTTCCAGCTGGTCAAGTTCGCCAACCGGATGAACCCGCCGGCGCCCGCCGATGCCGGGCCGAGCGAAGT
>JARXKR010000086.1:0-5133 GCA_030271565.1 Pseudomonadota bacterium | reverse complement strand
GTCACTTCACATTAAGTTTGAAGCGCCTATATAGGTCATGCCGGTTTCGACCGGATATGGTGATAAATTGTTACGTGCAATAGGCACAGCGGACCCGGGGGCGGTACCCGGCGGCTCCACCACCTCTCCTGTTGTCGCAGGGGTAATGACGGGGCCGAACTAGGATCGACGTGTGTTGAAAGACGTAGTTTTTACCCGGGCTGAGTAACCCGTTCAAGGCTCAAAACCCATAAGTGCCAACGACAACGAAGCACTCGCTCTCGCGGCGTAATGTGACGGGCTAACGCCCTGAATTTACAAAGCTAAAGCGCGGTTGGACCGACCGGGCAACAGAACGGATTCCAGCGGTACGGAGCGCACCGGGCAACAGAAGCGCTCCACTTTCCTCGGTCTTCAGAACGCCGTTTCGGGCTGCTCGCGCAGCCGCTTCTCGTGCTTGATGCAATCGAGGATCTTGGCCCCGGCCATGAACACCGCGCCCATGCAGGCGAGGAACAGCAGCTTGCCGCCAAACCCGGGAAATCGCTGGATATAGATGTTGCCGCGCTCAACCGCGCCAAGCGCAAGGGCGTAGATGATCAGGTAAGCTTCAACCGGGCTCTTGATCACAAACAGACGGCTGATTTTGGTAAGCATGGCGACCGCAATTCCTTTACGACTTATCCCGCAAACATCATGCCAGCGGCGGATTTGCAAGGGCAGCAAAGGTTAACGCTGTGCCGGTTGTAAACACCTTCGACAAAAATCAAACAAGTTCAGACAGTTCGAGTTCCATCAACAGTGCAGTTCGGGCCGAAATAACCTGTTCGGCGAGGACCGCGGAGCCCAGATCGCGCGGATTGATCGACTCGGGCCAGTGCGCCGCGATGACCGCCTCGATCCGCGCCGCTTTTGTTTCATCCAGTATGAACCGCGGGTCGACTGTTGCCGGGTCAGCCACTACCCGTAGCCGCAAACACGCCGGGCCACCGCCGTTGGCCATCGACTGTCGCACGTCGACCGGTAACACCTGGCGGATCGGTCCATTTGAGGCGAGCATCCCGTCCAGCCATTTGCGCACACGCGGATGCTCCCAGGCTTCGAGCGGGATCACCAGCGCCATCTCGCCCGAGGGAAGGGTGAGCAATTGGGCGTTGAACAGATAGCTGGCAATCGCGTCGGTCAGGCTGACCGCACCGGCGGGGACAACGACAATCTCGGCCTCGGGCAGGGCCGCGCGGATCGCGGCATAGGTGCCGTCAGGATCGGCGAAGGCCTGCTCATGGGTAAACAGCACCCGCTCGTTGGCGACTGCCACCACATCGTTGTGAAACGCTCCAGCGGCGATTGCTACCGGATTCTGCTCGACGAATAGTGTGCGCGCCGGATCGAGCCCGTGCCGCCGCGCAACAACTCGCGCGGCCTGCTCGTGTTGCCGCGCCGGGAACGCACCGCCCGGCTTTCCGTAAACGAAAATCTCCAGCCCCAGCGTGCCGTGCCCGGCGCACATCCGCATATGATTGGCCGCGCCTTCGTCGCCGAAGCTTGGCGGAACTGCATCGTGCACTGTGAACTTCGCCATATCGGCAAAAGCGATTTGCAATTGTCTGACCGTGTCAGGCCATTCCTGCGCGCGGTGCGGCATCGTCACCAGGTTGGCAGCGGTCAGGTGGCAGCGCCCGTCGGCGGTATCAGGCGCGGGTGAGACGGTGGCAGCGTTGGCGGTCCACATTGCGCTCGCCGACCACGCCGCCGCGCGCAGCCGCGGGTCTTCGCTACCGTCAGCCGCGATCGCTTCGAGGAAAACTGGGTTGGGCCGGGGCAGCGGCAACAGGAAACCTTGCGCCAGCCCTAACGCCAGATTGTGCCGCATCTTGGCCAGTCCCTGCAGCGCTGCAGCGCGCGGGTGCGAAGTTTCGCCAGCGTGCCCAGCCGAAGCCAGATTGCCGAGGCTCAACCCAGCGTAGTTGTGGCTCGGGCCGATGATCCCGTCGAAGTTGATTTCGCGCAGCATTGCCTACCAGCGCGCGACATGGGTGATACTGTCGCCTTCCTTGACCCCCAGTGCGGCCGCGCAGGCGGGATCGAGCGCCACTCCGCCGTCGCGCCCTTCGGTCCAGCCATAAGCAGCGCGGAAGCCGGCGAGGTGACCGAACGAAGCGAGGCGTTTCTCCCCCCGCGTATGCTCGCCAAGGTCAGCGTCGATTGCGGTTACGGTCTGGCTCTGGGCCTCGCGGACCGAGCGGATCTGGTCGGTGCGCACGGTCATGGTCGGGCCGCCATCGAAAATGTCGATGTAGTTTTCCCAGGCGAACCCTTCGACCTCGAGCATCCGCATCGCCGCGCGGCCCGATGGGTGCGGCATCCCGATCACGTGGCGCGCCGCTTCGGACAGCATCGCGATATAAACCGGGTGTTTGGGCATGAGGTCGGCGATGAACTGGTTGCCGAACTTGGCGTTGAATTCGTCGGCGTCCTGGAAGGTCATGCCGAAAAAGCGCCCGGCGACGCCGTCCCAGAACGGCGAACCGCCGGCCTCGTCGATCACCCCGCGCAGCTCCGCGATGCAGCGGTCGGCAAAGCGCGGGCGGTGCGCGGCGATGAACAGGTAGCGGCTGCGCGCGATCAGCATGCCCAGCCCGCCGGCACGCTCGCCCGGATGGAGGAACAGCCCGCCCACTTCGGACGCGCCTTCAAGGTCAGTCGACAAGTTGAGGATGTCGGCGCGGAAGGTGCGGCCGAGCTCCTCACTGTGCTGGGTCAACGCGCCGATCCGGTACGAATAGAACGGCCATTTTTGCCCGACCGAGCTGAACACCTGGCAGGTCCCGCGCACCTCGCCGGTGGCGACGTTTTCCAGCACGAACACGAACAGGTCGTCGCCGACTTCGTCCTCGGTCCGGGCAAACCCCTCAGCCGAGCGCTCAAGCTTGGCGGTCAGCGCCTTGCGGTCGGGCGGCAGATTGGTGAACCCGCCGCCGGTGCGCTTGGCCATCTCGTAAAGATGCTGGAGGTCGCCCGGGGTCGCGGCGCGGATTACGTGAGTCACAGAGCGGCTCCAGTGGCAAGGCGGTACAGCACCAGCGCCGACAACTGCGCGCGCTCGGCCAAGCTGGGCACGATCAGGAATTCGTCGGACGAGTGGATCGCGCCGCCGCGCACCCCCATCGTATCGACCACCGGCACCCCGCAGGCCGCAATGTTGTTGCCGTCGCATACTCCGCCCGAAGCGATCCGCGAGATTGGCGAACCGAGCAGCGCGCTGCATTCTTCGACAATCCCGAACAGCTTTTCGGCGCGCGCATCGATGGCTTTGGGCGGGCGGCTGATTCCGCCGTGGCGGTGGATGGAAACGCCGTGTTCGGCCTCGACCCGCGCGATCAGTTCGGCGAGTCCGGTTTCGAACGCTTCGGCCAGCGCGATCTCACGCGGGCGAATGTTGAAGCGCAGCACCGCCAGATCGGGTACGACATTGGTCGCTCCGCCGCCGTCGATCTTCGCGGGGTTGACCGACAATCCCTCGCGCTCGAGCGTCTTGAGACCCAGCGTCAAAGCCGCCGCCGCAACGATCGCGTTGCGCCCATCTTGCGGATTGCGCCCGGCGTGGGCCGATTTGCCGGTGACCGTCAGCGACCAGTTGCCGCTGCCCGCGCGGGCGCCGGCAAGCGTGCCGTCGGGCAGCGCGGACGGTTCGTACGTCAACGCAGCCGCCTTGCCACGCGCCAGCTCGGCGATCAGCGAGGAGGAAGACAAGCTGCCGGTTTCTTCGTCCGAATTGATCAGTACGTCGTAGCCCACGCTGGCTGAGGCTTCGCTCGTCTCGAACGCGGTCAAAGCAGCGATGATAACTGCGATCCCGCCCTTCATGTCGGCCACGCCGGGGCCGTTCAGCGTCTCGGCATCAAGCCACTGCTGCGTCTGGAACGGGTGGCTGGCGGGGAACACGGTGTCCATGTGCCCGGTCAACAGGAACCGCCGTTGCGCCTCGGGCCGGACCCGCAGCACCAGGTGCTGGCCGTTTTCGAGATCGCGCTGCTGTCCGTCGGCACTTACCGCGGTAATCGGCGCGGCGTCGGTCAGACCGAGGTCGCCCGGGAGTCGGGAAAAGGCGGCGGCCAGCAGCGCGGCCTGCAGCTTCAGCCCGGCAAGGTTGCCGGTGCCGGTGTTGACCGCCGACCAGGCCACTACCTGCTCCAGCATTGGCGCGGGATCGACCGCTGCCAGCAGCGTCGTTTCGATGGGTGAAAGCTGTTGCATATAAAACTTCCCTAGCCGAGCGCGCGGCGCACTCCAACCCCGCAGAGTGGAGGCGTTGCCTTGCCTTCGCACATGCGGCATAGCGCCACGCGTTCCTCCCCGGAATCGTCAAATTTATGTGTGAGGTCAATAATGCGCCAACGGGTTGAGAAGTGCGGACTGCAGGTCGATGCGGCGTTGTCGGCATTTATCGAAAGCGAAGTTCTCGCGCCGCAGGGCAAGGATGCTGGGGCATTCTGGTCAGGATTTGCCGCGCTGCTTGAACGCTTTGTTCCGGTCAATCGTGCACTGCTGGCCAAGCGCGATGATCTTCAAGCGCAGATCGACGCCTGGCATCTCGAGCGCGCCGGGGCTGCAATCGAGCAGGCCGACTATCAGGCCTTCCTAACCAAAATCGGCTATCTCGTTCCCGAACCTGCGTCGTTCGAAATTGGCACCGCCGAAGTCGACGCCGAAATTGCCACCATGGCCGGACCGCAACTCGTCGTGCCGATGCTCAACGCGCGGTTCCTGCTCAACGCCGCCAACGCGCGCTGGGGCAGCCTGTACGATGCCTTTTACGGCACCGATGCGCTCGATGCGGCGCCAGCCCGCCCGGGCGGCTATGACCAGGTGCGCGGCGCGGCGGTGATTGCGGCGGCGCGGGCGTTCCTGAATGACGCGATCCCCGGTTGGGAAGCGGCACTGGCGGGCGGGACCAGCGAGCATCTGGTGGCGCAGCGCCCCGGTGGCTTCCTGTTCCGCCACAACGGCCTCTACATCGAAGTGCTGGTCGATCCCGAAAGCCCGGTCGGCCGCACCGACCCGCTCGGGATCAAGGACGTCGTGCTCGAAAGCGCGCTGACCACGATCTGCGATCTGGAAGACTCGATCGCTGCGGTTGACGCCGAAGACAAG
>JARXKR010000085.1 GCA_030271565.1 Pseudomonadota bacterium | reverse complement strand
CGACCGCCTTGTTCCACAGCACCTTGATGTGCGGATTGGCGAACAGCCGGTCCTCAAGGATTTTCTCGCAGCGCAGCGAATCGCGGCGGTGGATCAGCGTTACGTCCTGCGAGTGGTTGGTCATGTAAAGCGCTTCCTCGACCGCAGTGTTGCCGCCGCCGATCACCACCACTTTCTTGCCGCGAAAGAAAAACCCGTCGCAAGTCGCGCAAGCCGACACCCCTTTGCCCGACAATTCCTGCTCGCCCGGCACGCCGAGCCACTTGGCCTGCGCGCCGGTCGCGATCACCAAAGTCTCGCCTTCGTAGATATCGCCGCTATCGCCAACCGCGCGGAACGGCCAGGTCTTCAGATCGACCGAGACGATCGTGTCCCACAGCATCCGGGTGCCGACATGCTCGGCCTGGGCCTGCATTTCTTCCATCAGCCACGGCCCCTGGATCACGTCGCGAAAGCCCGGATAATTCTCCACGTCAGTGGTGATAGTCAGCTGGCCCCCGGGTTGGAGCCCCTGCACCACGACCGGCTTCAGACCCGCGCGCGCGCCATAGATCGCCGCAGAAAGCCCGGCCGGGCCGGAACCGATGATCAGCATGCGGGTCGTGTGAGTGGTCATTAAATCCTCCGGCGCGGCAGATAGAACCGCAGCGCTGCTAATGCGAGTCCCGCAGGATGAAAATCACCCGCTGGACGGTTGGAAACGTTACCCGCAATCCATAGCCGTAGTTGCTATTGCAAAGCGGTTGCATTAGCAACATCCAAACAGGAGTTCTCATGCTGCGATTCGCCGTCCTATCCGCTTTCACATGCGCATCCGCGCTGACAATTTCGAGCCCTGCCCAGGCCGCCCCCGGTTTGGGACAGGAGGTCTACGGCGCAACCGTCGAGGAAGGCGAAGTTGAACTAGAATCGCGCTATGACAGGCTGACCGGTGGCCCCAGCGACGGCGAGGACGTGTTGAAACTGGAAGCCGCCTACAGCGTCAGCGACCGGCTAAGAATTGGCGTGACGACGCACTTGGCGCGCGAACCGGGCCTGAACCGCAAGGTGGAAGAAGTCGGCTTCGAAGCAATCTACCACCTCGGCCGGGTCGGCGGGATCGACGTGGCACTCTACGGCGAATACGCAGTGGCTATTGACGGCACAGACGATGTCGAGACCAAACTGTTGCTGGAACGCAAGCAGGGGCCGCTCGACATCAGGTTCAATCTGATCGCCACAAAGCCGCTTGATAGCCACCGGCTGGCCGAATTCTCATACGCCGCGTCGGCCGATGTCAAAACCCTGGGCGAAGTACGGCTGGGCATTCAGGCATTCGGTGATCTTGGCACGGTCCGTCATCTCGTACCCCGCGCCGAGCATTTCGTCGGCCCGGTTGCCAAGTTCGAGATAGAGGGACTTGGGCCGGAAGTAGGGCTGGAGCTGGGCTATCTGTTCGCCTTGGGCGCTGCTCGAGATGAGACCAGCGGTCAGGTTCGAATTGCGCTCGAAGTGGAATTCTGACCCGGCCAGGATGAAACTCGGCGCATTGACCTTGGCAGTCAATTTGCGCAAAGCCGCCAGCATGACGACCTTCGGACCCAGCGCCAACAGCTTCATCTCGCAGCGGCTCAAGCTGCATTACGTCGATTGGGGCAATCCCGAGGCGCCGCCGCTGATCCTTCAGCACGGCGGGCGCGACCACGCGCGCAGCTGGGACTGGGTCGCCGAGGAACTGGCGCGCGACTGGCACGTGATAGCCCCCGATCTGCGCGGGCATGGCGACAGCGCCTGGGCGCCCGACGGCAATTACGAAATGGCGGCGTTCGTTTACGACTTCGCCCAGCTCGTCCACACCTTGGGTCACGACGAAGTGACGATCATCGCACATTCGCTGGGCGGGAACATCGCCACGCGTTTCGCCGGGCTCTATCCCGAAAAAGTCCGCAAACTGGTCAACATCGAAGGGCTTGGCCCCTCACCCAAGGTCCGCGCCGAGCGCGAAGCCGCAGGCTATGCCAACCGCTTCCGCAAGTGGATCGACGATCGGCGCAAGGCCGCCGGACGGATCCCGCGCCGCTACCCGAGCATCGAGGCGGCCTATGCCCGAATGACGGAAGAGAACGGCTTCCTCACCGACGAGCAGGCCCGCCACCTGACCGTGCACGGTGCGAGCCGCAACGAAGACGGCACCTGGAGCTGGAAGTTCGATCCTTACCTCAACGTTTGGCCGTTCGACGACTTGCCCGATGACCGCACCGAGCAGCTATGGCGCGCGATTACTTGCCCAGTGCTGCTGCTCTACGGGTCGGACAGCTGGGCCTCGAACCCAGAGCTCGATGGCCGCGCCGCTGTGTTCGCGGACCACCGCACGGTGGAATTCAAGAACGCCGGACACTGGCTCCACCACGATCAGTTCGACCGGTTCATGGCCGAAGTTCGAAGCTTTCTTTAAGCCTCGAGGTAAGCTCGCCGCAGATCGTCTCGCGCTGTTGCGTCGATGCCGATCAATTCTGCGAGATAGGCGTCGAGGCTGCCGTGGCGCGCCTCGGCATGGTCGAACGCAGTCACCAGATAGTCAGCTTCGACCCCCATCAAGGTGCGAATGGTCTCGTCGCTGATATCGCCGCGGTGCGCGCGAATTTGCGCAGCGCCGACGGCAATACGCGCCTCGATGTTGCCCGCTTGATTGGTCAGCACGTAGTCGGCGATAATGTTGTCCTGTGACACCCCAAGCGTGTGCTGGGCTAGTGCGACCGCAAAGCCGGTGCGATCTTTACCCGCGACACAGTGGACCAGACTCGGGCCGTCCGCACGGCGCAGCACTTCGAAGTAGCGGCGCAGCATGAACACCAGATTCTCGCGGAACGGGATCCCCTCGTAGAGCCGGACCATCGCCGCGCGCGCCTCTGCAGCGGTGATCACTCCGTCGGCGGCTTCGGTATGCAGCGCAAGCCCGGCGGTTTCATCATCGTGCGCCAGCACGTCTGCGGAAAAATCGGGATGGCGGCGGCATGGCTTGGCCTCGCGTTCGCTCGGCCCGCGCAGGTCGATCACGGTCTTGATCCCCAGCGCCTGCATGTCAGCTAAGTCTTGGTCGCTGGCGTCGCCGTGCTGGGCCGAGCGCCACAGCAGCCCCGGCTTGATTTTGGCACCGCCTGCCCCGACGTACAGGCCGTAGTCACGGAAATTGTGGACACCATCGAGCTTCAGGACACGGGTTTGCATGGCTGCCGCTTGGCAGGATGCATGCCGCAGTGCAAGAACCCGCGCACCGCAACACAGGAGTTATCGAATGATCGGATTGGCCCTTTGGTTGGCTTTCACGGCGCAGGCCGGAGTTCCGGCAATCGATTCGGCTGTCACCCCGACGAAACCCCTGACGGCAGGTCGCGCCGCCGCGCCGATGGACGACACCTGCGATGAACCGGTCCTGTTGATTGTATCCGGCCCGGTGCGCGATGCGGCACGAATGCAGGCGTACGCTCGGGCGGTGGCAGCGAGCGGGCTGTACCAGCAGCTTGGCGGCTACGAACTTGCGGCCGATCGCCCGGTCGATGTGCTTGAGGGCAGCGCGCAAAGCACAAAGATTGTGCGCTTCCCGTGCCGGGCCAACGCTTTGGCCTTTTGGCACAGCCAGACCTACCAGGGTCAAGTGAAGGCGCTGCGATCCAACCCCTCAGCAGCCGACCTGACCGTCGCGATCTACCCGGAAGCACCGCTGCGCGCAGACATGGTCGGTATAGTGGGCGACAACACCTACTCCGCCCCCTTCAATGCCGCCGCGGTTCCGCAAGCACCGGCCGGCAAACCCTGACATGGGCAAGCTGGATGGGATCACCGTAGTCGACCTGACGCAATTCTTGCCCGGCCCGATGCTTAGCGTGATGATGGCCGACCACGGCGCGCGGGTGTACAAGATCGAACCTCCCGGCGGCGAGCCGGTGCGCAGTCAGGGCCCGTTCGAGAACGGCCAATCGGTGTGGTTCACCCAGCTCAATCGCGGCAAACACAGCCGCGTGCTCGACTTGAAAAGCGCGGCAGGCAAAGCCGAACTGACCGCACTGATTGCTGAGGCCGACGTGTTTCTTGAAGGGTTCCGACCCGGGGTGATCGCGCGGCTGGGGTTCGATTACGAGGCAGTCCGCGCGATCAATCCGGCAATCGTCTATTGCTCGATCAGCGCGTTCGGCCAACACGGCGAGTTGGCGCACCATCCCGCGCACGACCTGGCGGTGCAGGCGCTCGCCGGGTTCCTTGCGGTCAACGACGGGCCCGACGGCGCGCCGGTGGTGCCGGGGGTGGCGTCATCGGACATGGCAGCGGGGCTGACCGGGCTGTCCGGCGTATTGATGGCGCTGCTGGCACGCGAACGTACCGGCCAGGGCGACTACCTCGACATCGCGATGTTCGACAGCCTGCTGCCGTGGTGCGCGCACACCGCCAGCGGCGCGATTGCGGGCGGTCCCGCTCCGCGTTCGAGCGAGCAGCGTTCGCTCGGCGGTGCGGCGTTCTACCAAGTCTATCGCACCAGCGACGACCAGTACGTCGCGCTCGGCGGGCGCGAGCTCAAGTTTGCGGTCAATCTGCTCACCGCGCTCGAGCGCACCGACCTGATCCCGCTCGCCCAAGCCGAGGCTGGCCAGCAAGATGTACTGATCGACTTCCTGCGCGACACGTTCATCCAGCGTAGCCGGGACGAATGGACCGCATGGATGGCGGACAAAGACGTCGCCTTCGCCCCGGTGCTCGATTTCCGCGAGGCGCTCGACGCGCCACATATTATCGAACGCGGCCTGATCCAGATGGCCGATGGGCGCCAGCACATCGCTCCACCGATCAGGTTTGCCGGCGATCCACCATGGCGGCCAGGCTCGGTGCCAGAGTTAGGGAATGAGTAGCGTCGAACCGGTCGTTTCGCGCGCTTCCAAAGCGCGGTGAGCATCGGCGGCCTGCGCCAGCGGCCAGGTCTGCCCTACCGTCACCTTAACTTTGCCCGAGCCAATCATGTCCCAGATCAGCGCTGCTCCGGCAGCGCGCTCGGATGGATCGGCGTAGTAATCGAACAGCGTTGGCCGGGTGCAAAACAGCGAACCCTTTGCAGCCAGCATGCCCAGCCCGATTCCGGTTACCGGCGCATCGGCGTTGCCGTAGCTGACTATCAAGCCGCGCCGCGCCGTTGAATCGAGGCTTGCTTGCCAAGTCGCCATACCCACCCCGTCGAACACGACGCGAACCCCGTCCCCGCCGGTCAATTCGCGCACCATCGGCGCGACCGGCTCGCTGTCATAGCGGATCACATGGTCGGCCCCGGCACCGCGCGCTGCATCTGCCTTGGCCGCAGTGCTGACCGTGCCGATCACCATCGCGCCTTTTTGCTTGAGCCATTGCACCAGCAGCAGCCCCACCCCGCCCGCCGCGGCGTGGACCAGCACCGGCCAGCCGGCCTGCACCTTGGCGCAGCGCTCGACCAGGAACTCGGTGGTCGCGGCCTTGAGCAAGGCAGCAGCCGCTGTCCGCTCGTCGATGTCATCGGGCAGGACGAACAGGCTCGCCGCGGGCACGTTACGCGCGCTGGCATAGGCGCCCATTGCCGGGCCGAAAGTGGCGACGCGGTCCCCTTCCCTGAGGCCCGTCACCCCCTCCCCCAATGCCGCGACAGTCCCGGCGGCTTCGAGTCCCAGCCCGCTTGGCAATTTGACCGGGTACACGCCGCCGCGATGGTAGGTGTCGATGTAATTGAGCCCGACCGCCGACTGGACCACGGTGACTTCGCCCGCTCCCGGCGCAGGCACTTCGACCTCGTGCATCTCGATCACTTCGGGACCGCCCTGACGAGCAATTTCAGCGCGAATGGCTTTCATGGGGAATGTTCCTTTGCGGCTGCGATCTTAAAGTTGCCCGCCGTCGACCCGTACCAGAGCAGCGGTGGTGTAAGACGAGGCCGGACTGGCCAGCATCAATGCGGCGGTGACGATCTCTTCGGGATTGCCCGGGCGGCCCAATGCGACCGGCTGGCTTTCGCGCTTTTCCGGGTCCCACGCCTCGGCAATGTCGGTCAGGAACGGCCCGGCGCTGATCGTGTTGACCCGCACCTTGGGCGCATATTCGCGGCTCAGCGACACGGTCATGGCATTAAGCGCAGCCTTGGCCGCACCGTAGGGTACCACCCCGGGCAGCGCCATCAACGCGCCGGTCGAGCTGATGTTGATGATGCACCCGCCCTCGCCTTGCGCCATGCGGTGGCCGATCTGACTGGCGAGCCGGAAGGGCCCCTTGAAGTTGAGGTTGAGCACCGAATCGAACAGGCTCTCGGTCATCTCGTGGCTCGGGCACGGCGGCGACATGCCGGCGTTATTGACCAGCACATCGACCCGCCCGAATTCGGCATAGGCTGCTTCGATCAACGCGTCACATTCGGCCCAGCGCCCGACGTGTGCAGCCAAAGCCAAGGCGCGGCGTCCCAGCGCGCGGCACTCCATTGCTACCTTTTCGCAATTGTCCAGCTTGCGGCTGGCGATGATCACGTCAGCCCCGCGCTCTGCGAAGGCCTTGATCATCTGATAGCCGAGCCCGCGGCTCCCCCCGGTGACCAGCACGACCTTGCCGGTAAAATCGAATAGCGGGTCTCTGACCATGTCGGGTTGTCCATCGTTTGGGTGCGGATACCGCAATCCGCTACGCCGCGTCGCACAGCCAAGGCCAGCGTTTTTTATCGGTCCAGCCGGCTCCACTTCGCTTGAGCCCAATCAGAACAAAGGCAGCATTGCCGGTTGTCTGGGTATATATCTGGGGGCATGACTGAGTCTTGCCCATTTGAAAGGCCAAATTGATGCGTTTGATCGATCACTTCATCGCCGGCGGCACCGGCGGCACTGCGCCTGCGCGAAAAAGCCCGGTTTACGATCCCAACAGCGGCGCGGTGCAGGCCGAGGTTGCGCTGGGCGATGCTGCGATGCTCGAGCGCGCGGTAGCCGCAGCCCTGGCCGCGCAGCCCGCCTGGGCCGCGACCAATCCGCAGCGCCGCGCGCGGGTGATGTTCAACTTCAAGGCACTGGTCGAAACCCACATGGACGAGCTTGCGGCGCTGCTGTCGAGCGAGCACGGCAAGGTCATCGCCGACAGCAAGGGCGATATCCAGCGCGGGCTTGAAGTCGTCGAGTTCTGCTGCGGCATCCCGCATGTGCTCAAGGGCGAGTACACCCAAGGCGCAGGCCCGGGGATCGACGTCTATTCGATGCGGCAGCCGCTCGGCATCGGCGCGGGGATCACCCCGTTCAACTTCCCCGCGATGATCCCCTTGTGGATGGGCGCTGTCGCAATGGCGACCGGCAATGCCTTCATCCTCAAGCCGAGCGAACGCGATCCCTCGGTGCCGATGCGGCTGGCCGAACTGTGGCTCGAGGCGGGGCTACCCGATGGCATCTTCCAGGTCGTTCACGGCGACAAGGAAATGGTCGATGCGATCCTCGATCACCCGGCAATCGGCGCGGTCAGCTTCGTCGGCTCCTCCGACATTGCACACTATGTCTACAACCGCGGGGTCGCCGCCGGCAAGCGCGTCCAGGCAATGGGCGGGGCCAAGAACCACGGCATCGTCATGCCCGACGCCGACCTCGACCAGGTGGTCAACGATCTCGCCGGAGCGGCGTTCGGTTCAGCTGGCGAACGCTGCATGGCGCTGCCGGTTGTGGTGCCGGTGGGCGAGGACACCGCCGAGCGGCTGCGCGCCAAGCTGATCCCCGCAATCGCCGCGCTGCGGGTCGGGGTCTCGACCGATGCCGAGGCGCATTACGGCCCGGTGGTCACCGCCGAGCACAAGGCCAAAGTCGAAGGCTGGATCGCCAAGTGCGCCAGCGAAGGCGCCGAACTGGTGGTCGATGGCCGCGGCTTCACTCTGCAGGGCCATGAGAACGGCTTTTTCGTTGGCCCGACGCTGTTCGATCATGTCACCCCCGAGATGGACAGCTACCACAACGAGATCTTCGGACCCGTGCTGCAGATCGTCCGCGCCAAGGACTTCGAGGAAGCGGTCGCGCTGCCGAGCAAGCACCAGTACGGCAACGGCGTCGCGATCTTCACGCGCAACGGGCATGCCGCGCGCGAGTTCGCCGCGCGGGTCAATGTCGGGATGGTCGGGATCAACGTGCCGATCCCGGTGCCGGTCGCCTACCACACCTTTGGCGGGTGGAAGCGCAGTGCCTTTGGCGACACCAACCAGCACGGCATGGAAGGCGTGAAGTTCTGGACCAAGGTCAAGACCGTCACCGCGCGCTGGCCTGATGGCTCGCCAGATGGCGGTAACGCCTTCGTCATCCCAACGATGGGTTGAGGAGCCTGATTATGAGCACAATCGCTTTCATCGGCCTTGGCAACATGGGCGGCGGGATGGCCGCCAACCTCGTCCAGGCCGGGCACCAAGTCCGCGCTTTCGACCTTTCGGCCGAGGCGGCGGCGCGCGCGCAGGGCAACGGCTGTGCGGTGTTGCCGACCGTTCGCGAAGCCGTCCAGGGTGTTGACGCGGTGGTCTCGATGCTGCCCAACGGGGCGATCGTCGAGAATGTCTACGGCGCAGATGTGATCGGACAGGCACCAACGACCGCTTTGCTGCTCGATTGCTCGACCATCGATGTGGCTACCGCCCGCAAGGTCGCCGGTGCGGCTGCGGCGGCAGGCTACGCAATGGTCGATGCCCCGGTCTCGGGCGGGATTGCTGCGGCCAATGGCGGCACCCTCACCTTCATGGTCGGCGGCAGCGACGCGGCCTTTTCGCGGGCCGAACCAATCCTCACGGCAATGGGCAAGGCTGTGATCCACGCCGGGCAATCGGGCGCGGGCCAAGCCGCGAAAATCTGCAACAACATGATCCTCGGTGCGACCATGATCGCGACTTGCGAAGCCTTTGCACTGGCCGAAAAGCTCGGTCTGGACCTGCAGACTTTTTACGACATTTCGAGCAAGGCTTCGGGCCAGTCGTGGTCGATGACCTCCTATTGCCCGGTCGCAGGGGTCGGCCCGGCGAGCCCGGCGGACAACGGCTATCAAGGCGGGTTCGCCGCAGCCTTGATGCTCAAGGACCTCAAGCTGGCAATGGAAGCAGCCGAGAGCGCGGGAGCGGAAGTGCCCATGGGTGCGCGTGCGGCCGAGCTCTACGAAGCGTTCACTGCGGCCGGCAATGGTGGAACCGACTTCTCCGGGATCATCAAGACCCTCCAGTCCTGAAACCTCGTGAATGGTAGCGGAGGAGGCACCCAATAAGTGTCATTATATATCTG
>JARXKR010000084.1:2035-9480 GCA_030271565.1 Pseudomonadota bacterium | reverse complement strand
TGGTGCGCCCGAGTGGATTCGAACCACCGGCCCCCAGATTAGGAATCTGATGCTCTATCCGGCTGAGCTACGGGCGCACACGGACCGCATAGCCACGCCGCAAGGGACTGGCAATCAGTTGACTTCGTCGGGTGCAGCGACCGGGAACGGCAACGGCATCACCGCAATGCCCTCCTCGATCAAGGCTTCGGCCTCGGCCACGGTGGCCTGGCCATGGATGGTGGCTTCCTCGCGCTCGCCATAGTGGATTGCACGGCTCTGCGCGGCGAACTTGTCGCCCACCCAGGTCGATTGCTGCAAGGCCTGCGCCTGCAGCGCGGCCATCTTGGCAATCGCTTCATGCACCGCAGGCGGCAATTTGGCGACACTGGTCGGCGCGGCGGTCTTGGTCGCAGGCACGATCTGGTTGCCCTTGCGTCCCAAGCTTGGGGCCATCACCGCCTTGACGACGTCGACCGAACCGCATTCAGGGCATGAAACGAGGCGACGTGCGGATTGCTCGTCAAACGCCTGACTGCTCGCAAACCAGCCTTCGAAACAGTGGCCATGCGGGCGGCAAGCAAGGTCGAACACGATCACCGCGCAGCGCTCAACCGATCGCGCGCTTGTTGGCGAGGCACGGCACTTGGGCGCGGACTTCGGCGATGCGGGCCGGGTCGATCTCGGCAAAGGCGATTCCCGCCGCTGCGCCGCCCATGTCGAGCAGCACTTCGCCCCACGGATCGACCACCAGCGAATGGCCATAGGTCTCGCGGCCATCCTCATGCCGCCCAACCTGCGCAGCGCAGACGACATAGGCGGTTGCCTCGATCGCGCGGGCGCGTTGAAGGACGTGCCAGTGCGCGCTGCCAGTCGGCACGGTGAACGCCGACGGAATCGCGATGACGTCGCATGCCTCGCGGCCCAGCGCCTCGAACAGCGCGGGAAAGCGCAGGTCATAGCACACCGTCAGCCCCAGCTTGCCGAGCGGAGTCTGGACGGTCATCGCCCCCTCACCCGCCGCATAGGCATTGGATTCGCGCCAGCTTTCGCCGGTTGCCAGATCGACGTCGAACATGTGGATCTTGTCGTAACGCGCGGCGATGGCGCCGCTGCCGTCGATCACGAAGCTGCGGTTGGCCCAGCGGCCATCCTCGCGCAGCACCGCCATCGATCCGAGCGCGACCCAGACGCCCGCGCTGGCGGCGGCATTACGCACCGCCTCAAGCACCGGGCTTTCATCCTCGCCAACGATCTGCGGCGTGGCGCGGATTCGGTCGCGGTCGATCAGTGCCGACATCTCGGGGGTGAACAGCATTGAGGCCCCGCCCATCGCTGCGGCATTGACGGCCTGGACGATAGCCGCAGCATTCGCCGCCGGGTCGATCCCCGAAGTCATCTGCAGTACGGCGAGACGTTGCATGATCTAGCCCCCGAGCAGGGCGTCGAGCTTGCCCGCCCGGTCAAGCGCCGCGAGGTCGTCGCTGCCGCCCACTGCCGTGCCAGCGATCAGCACCTGCGGCACGGTCGATGCACCGGGCACGCGGGTCTGCATCTCGGCCTTCTTGGGCCCGCCCATCGTCACGTCGTATTCGTCGTAGCTGACCCCCTTGCTGTCGAGCAACGCCTTGGCACGGGTGCAGTAGGGGCAGCCCCACTTGGTGTAGATCTCGACTTTGGGGGCGGTCATTGGGGATCCTCTTGAAACGCATGCGCGCTACCATACATCGGATGCGGTGTCATCGTTCGCAAGGAGGGTGCGCCGCCAGGATGCCGATTTCGGGTCCTGGTCTGCTCAATTGCTCGATATGAGGATTTTGCCATGAACCGTTTCGATTTTGCTCCCTACCGCCGCACCATGGTCGGCTTCGACCGCCTGTTCGACCTGCTCGAGAACCAGCGCAGCTTCAACAGCGGCGACAACTATCCCCCGTTCAACATCGAGCGCAGCGGCGACGATGCCTATCGCATCACCGTGGCGGTGGCCGGGTTCAAGCCCGCCGACATCGACATCACAGCGCAGCAGAACCTGCTCGTGGTCTTGGGCAAGAAGGGTGAAGACACCGCTGCAAGCCAGTTCCTGCACGTCGGCATCGCCCAGCGCGGGTTCGAACGCCGCTTCGAACTGGCCGACTATGTCCGGGTCGAAAACGCCAATCTTGAGGACGGGCTGCTGGTGATCGACCTGGTCCGCGAAGTGCCCGATGCGATGAAGCCGAAGAAGGTGCCAGTCGGCACCCAGAAGACGCTGAGCATGGTCAAGGACACCACCGACAGCGAAGCGGCGTAACGCGGCTACCAAAGATTGGGGGTGGAACTTGCGTTCCACCCCCACGACGCTTGCGCGTCGTCCTGTCGATTGATGATCGTCCGGGTCGCAGAAGACGATCAAGAACGACAAGCTCAAGATCGGCAATTTATGCCGAAAACTCTAGCAAATATTTACAGCGTCCCTGCAATCGTTTGCCCCAACCGAAACCTACGCAAAACCGCGACCGATCACCATGCTGCCCCCAGCGCGAGTCGATCTCAAGGCGCACGGCTAACGCTTCTCGCAGGATAAGCGCAAGGCTTTTCGCGAGCTTGGGAGTCTCATTTGATGACGGCGTTAACTGTCTCGAGAGGGCGCAGCGCCGGCTCAGACCAGCCGGGCTTGCTGCAGTGCCGCCGCAATGAAGCCCGCGAACAGCGGATGCGGATCGAATGGGCGGCTTTTCAGTTCGGGATGGAACTGCACGCCAACAAACCACGGATGGTCGGGCCGTTCGACGATTTCGGGGAGCAAGCCGTCGGGCGACATGCCCGAGAAGACCAACCCGCCCGCTTCTAGTCGTTCGCGATAGGCGCTGTTGACCTCATACCGATGGCGGTGGCGCTCGCTGATCGTGGTCGCGCCGCCATAGAGCGTCGAAACGTGGCTGTTGCCCGCCAGCTTGGCCTCGTAGGCGCCCAGCCGCATGGTTCCGCCCATGTCTGTATCGGCGCCGCGTTGCTGGAGACCCTCGGGGCTCATCCATTCGGTGATGATGCCGACCACCGGTTCATCGGTCGGGCCGAACTCGGTCGAACTGGCCGCAGCAATCCCGGCAGTGTTCCGCGCCCCCTCGATGCAGGCCATCTGCATGCCGAGGCAAATTCCGAAGAACGGTATCTCGCGTTCGCGGGCAAAGCGCACCGAGGCGATTTTGCCTTCGGTCCCGCGTACCCCGAACCCGCCGGGCACCAGGATCCCATCCATCGGCTCGAGCCGCGAGACAATTTCGTCGTCGCCAGCTTCGAACGCTTCGGCATCGATCCAGCGGATGTTGACCTTGACCCGGTTGGCCATGCCGCCGTGGACCAGCGCCTCGTTGAGGCTCTTGTAAGCGTCGGGCAGCCCGACGTACTTGCCGACCACCCCGATTGTCACTTCGCCTTCGGGGTTCTGGAATCGGTCGACGATGTCTTCCCAGCGCGCCAAGTCCGGCGCGGGGGTCGACATGCCGAAATGGTGAAGCACTTCGGCATCAAGCCCTTCGGCATGATACTGCAGCGGCACCGAATAGATGCTGGTGGCATCGAGCGCCGGAATGACCGCTTCCTTGCGCACGTTGCAGAACAGCGCGATCTTGTTGCGCTCGTTCTCGGGCAAGGGATGCTCGCAGCGGCACAGCAGAATATCGGGCTGAACCCCCAGGCTGGTCAGCTCGCGCACCGAGTGCTGGGTCGGCTTGGTCTTGAGCTCGCCGGCAGCCTTTACGTAAGGCACCAGCGTAACGTGGATCGAGCAGGTGCCTTCGCGCCCCAATTCATTGCGCAGCTGGCGCAGCGCTTCGATGAACGGCAGGCCCTCGATATCGCCGACCGTCCCGCCGATTTCGCACAGCACGAAATCAAGCCCGTCGGTGTCGGCTTGGGCAAATTCCTTGATCGCGTCGGTGACGTGCGGGATCACCTGGACGGTCGCGCCAAGATAGTCGCCGCGGCGCTCGCGGGTGATGATGTCGCGGTAAATCCGCCCCGAGGTGATATTGTCCGCCTGCCGTGCCGAAACCCCGGTGAAGCGTTCGTAATGCCCCAGATCGAGATCGGTCTCCGCGCCATCGTCGGTGACATAGACTTCGCCGTGCTGGTAGGGGCTCATCGTCCCCGGATCGACATTAAGATAAGGATCGAACTTCCTGATCCGCACCTTGTAGCCGCGCGCCTGCAGCAGTGCTGCGAGGCTCGCCGCCATCAAACCCTTGCCGAGCGAGGAGACCACGCCGCCGGTAATAAAAATGAACCGTGCCATGGGAGTCGGGCCTTAAGCTGCAGAGGGGGATGCGGGCAAGCGCCCTTTTGACCAATCCACAGTTGTGCAAGCCCGACTGGCCGCAAAACGGCCCGAAACGGCGCAGTCGGCGTGCTAAACGGAGAGTGCGATCAGGGCTTTTTGGGCGGAGTCGCGGCGGGGGTCGGCGTGACGCTCGCTGCGGGAACCAGCGCTGCACCGCCGGGAACCGCGCCGTTCTGTGCCGCTCCGCCAAGCGGATCGCCGGGCAACTGCTGCACCGGGGCGACCGTGCGGTTGAGCGAATCGTCAATCGTGCGGTTGCCGCTCGACTTGACGGCCAGTGCCGCGAGGACAATCGACAGCACCACGAACACCATTGCCAGACCGGCGGTCAGACGGGTCATGAAATCGGCCGCGCCGCGCGCCGACATCAGGCCGGCGGGGCTGCCGCCGGTCCCAAGCCCGCCACCTTCGGACTTCTGCACCAGGATTACGCCGACGAGCAGCGCGGCGACAATGGCCTGGACAACGGTCAAGAAGATAAACAGCGACATGGGAGTTCCAATTTCGGATGACTTGGCGCGCATCTAGTCACGCGCGCGCCACTATGCAAGGCGCTGCGCGGCGGGCAAGGCGCAGCGCAGCGGCTTAAGCTTCAGTCGACTTCGGGCGCGGCCGCCGAAACGATGGTGAGAAAGCTTTCGGCCGTCAGGCTCGCGCCGCCGACCAGCGCGCCGCCAACCTCATCGCAATGGAGCAGCTCGGCGGCGTTGCCGGCATTGACCGATCCGCCGTACAAAATCCGCACCCCGGCGCTCGGCACGCCGTAGCGGTCGAGCAGCTTGGCCCTGATTGCGCGGTGCATCGCGCCGACGTCGTCGGCCGAAGGAACCCGGCCAGTGCCGATCGCCCAGACCGGCTCGTAGGCCACCGTCACCTGCCCCGGAGTTCCGGCTTCGTCCGGCAATGATCCTTCAAGCTGCTTGGTCACTACCTTTTCGGCTTTCCCGGCATCGCGTTCGGCTTCGGTTTCGCCGACGCAGACGATAACGCCCAGCCCGGCCGCAGTTGCTGCCTCGGCCTTGGCGCGGACAATCGCGTCGGTCTCGCCGTACCCGGCGCGGCGCTCGGAATGACCGACGATAACGAAGCTGGCGCCGACATCGGCGAGCATCGGGGCCGAAATGTCGCCGGTAAAGGCACCCGAAGCGGCTTGATGGCAATCCTGCCCGCCAAGGCTGATCGTCTCGACCGCTTCGGCCATCAGACTGATCAGCGTGGCCGGCGGGGCAATCGCGACTTGCACGCCGGGGTGCCGCGCGGCGCCGCGATCGATCGCGCGCGCTTCTGTCAGCAAGGCACGCGTACCGTTCATCTTCCAGTTGCCGACAATGTAAGGCCGGTTTGGCATTGGGTTTTCCCTGTTTGCTGTACTGCCGTGTTGCATCCGGCAGGATGCCTCGCGGTTAGGCGAGGCTACGCGCTCTTGTCAAAGTCCTTGCGACGGGCCGGTCAGCCGGATTGGCACACCCGCCCCCATTGCCTGCAAGCGCAATGATCCTTAAAGCGCGGCGACGAAACGCGTGCCAGCTGTGGCGTGCGAAAAGTTCTAGTCTGGCGATCGGCACAATGCTTACATTTTTCCGCGGTTTTTTTAGCTCGAAGTTCGGTGTGCTGATCACGCTGGCGTTCGTCGGTATCATCGGGATCGCGTTCGCGCTGGGGAGCGTTTCGGGAACGACGTTCGGCGGCTTCTCGACCGGCAGCAAGATTGCCAGCGTCGGCAGTGAAAAGATCAGCGCGACCGATCTCGAAGCCCAGTTCCGCAGCATCCTGTCGCGTCTGCGCCAGCGCAACCCGCAGCTCTCGGTCAAGGAATTCCTTGCGCAGGACGGCCTTGGCGATGTGCTGACTTATGCAATGGACGGCAAGGCCGTGATCCAGTGGGGCGAGAAATACGGGCTTTATGTCGGTGACCGGCTGATCGACAGCGAGATCGCCAAAGACCCTAACCTGCAGACCCCCGACGGCAAGGTCGATCCGGCGCTGTACCGGCAGATGCTGGCGTCGCAGGGCACCACCGACCCTGCGTTCCGCACCGAGCAGGCCCGGATCATGATGGCCAATCTGCTGCTCTCGTCCAACTCGATCGGACTCAAGACCCCGCGCAAGATCACGGGGCATTATATCGCGGTGCTGACCGAACATCGCCGCGGTGCGATCGTCACCCTGCCCCCGGCCGCTTTCGCCCCGACGAGCCCGCCGAACGATGCTGAAGTCACCGCCTGGTACAACGCGCATAAGGCCGATTACATCCTGCCCGAACGCCGCACGGTCCGCTATGTGTCCTACACCGACGCCGCGGTGAACAACGCCGCCGCGCCCAGCGATGCCGAGATCGCAGCGCGCTATAACCAGAACAAGGCCAAGTACGCCCCGGCGGACAAGCGCAAGCTAGCGCAGATGGTCCTGCCCAGCGAAGCTGCTGCGAAAGAGGTTCTGGCGCAAGTCGCGGGCGGCAAGACGCTCGAAGCTGCGGCTCAGGCCAAGGGGCTGGCGGTGGCTCCACTCGGTAGCCTGGCCAAGGACGCTTACGCGCTGCAAAGCTCGGCCGACGTCGCCACTGCGGTGTTCGCTGCGCCCAACGCCAAAGTGCTCGGCCCGTTCAAGGGCCCGCTCGGCTGGCTGGTCGTGCGGATCGACGGGCGCGAAACCACCCCGGGCAAGAGCCTTGAACAGGCCAAGCCCGAACTGGTCAAGGAACTGACCGACGAAAAGCGCAAGTTCGAGATCGCCAGCTATGGCGAGAAGATCGAAGGCGAGCTCGATAAAGGTGCGACTTTGGGCGATATGGCCAAGGAACTGGGCCTGACCGTCACCGAAACCGCGCCGCTCACCGCCAATGGCGCGGTGTTCGGGCAGGACGGCGTGACCGCACCCGCCGTGCTGCAACGCGTCGTTCCGGCTGCTTTCCAGATGGACGGCACCGGCCAGCCCCAATTGGCTGAGGTCGAGGCGGGCAAGACCTTCGTGATCTTCGATGTTGGCAACATTGCCGCCGCCGCGCCGCCGCCGCTTGCTGCGATCCGTGCGCAGGTGAGCGAAGACGCCCGGATCGCCAAGGGCGAAGCCGCCGCCAAGGCAGCAGCGGAAAAAGTTCAGGCGCAGGTCCAGAAGGGCGTTCCGATAGACGTTGCGGTTGCCTCGCTTG
>JARXKR010000084.1:0-1935 GCA_030271565.1 Pseudomonadota bacterium | reverse complement strand
GTTCAGGCGCAGGTCCAGAAGGGCGTTCCGATAGACGTTGCGGTTGCCTCGCTTGGGGTCGCGCTGCCGCCAGTCGATCACGTCGACATGGACCGGCTCGAAGTCCAGAAAAAGGGCAAGAATGCCTCGCGCCCGCTGCTGATGATCTTCGCCATGGCCAAGGGCAAGGTCCGCCTGATGCAGGGCGGCCGCAACCACGGTTGGTATGTGGTCACGGTAAGCGAGGTCATCCCCGGCAAGGTCGAGGAGAGGGATCCCCAGTTCGAGCAGTTCAACAAGGATCTGGCCGGGCAGCAAAGCCAGGAGCTGGGCGACCAGTTGCGCGGCGGGTTCCGCAACGAAGTCGGCACCACCCGCAACGATGACAATCTCCGCAAGCTGCAGACACAGCTTTCGGGCAGCAACTGATCCGGCCCGATGCCGGGAGCACAGGCTGAGAACTGGAGTGATGCGGCGGCTGCGTTGGCCGCCGGCAAGCCCGGGCTGATCTGGCGGCGGCTGGTCGCAGACTGTGTTACGCCGGTCGGCGCTGCTGCCAAACTGATCGAACCGGGCCGCGGCGATTACCTGCTCGAATCGGTGCAAGGCGGCGAAGTGCGCGGGCGCTACAGCCTGCTCGGTCTCGACCCCGACCTGGTGTTCCGTGCCTTTGGTGCAGCGGCCGAGCTCAACCGTGACTGGCGGCATGACCGGGCGGCTTTCTCACCGCTTCCCGGCGACAGCATCAGCGAGCTGCGGGCTCTGGTCACCGCCTGCCGGTTTGACGTGCCGGGCGAACTACCCCCGGTGCTGGCCTGCCTGGTCGGCTATTTCGGGTATGAAACGTATGGGCTGATCGAACAGCTCGCGCGGCCCCCGGCCAATCCGCTGGACTTGCCCGATATGCTGTTCGTGCGGCCCGCGCTGGTGCTGATCTTCGACCGCCTGAGCGACGAGCTGTTTGCGGTTGCGCCGGTCTGGCCCTCGCCATCCGCACCCGAAGCGGCATTGTCGGCGGCGCAGGACCGGATCGACGAGGCATTGCGGAAATTGGCTGCCCCGGCAGTCCTGGCCGTGACTGACGCCGCCCTGCCCGAACCTGTACTCACGCCGACCATGGCTCCCGGTCGCTACGGCGAGATGGTGCTGCGCGCCAAGGACTACATTGCGGCGGGCGACATCTTTCAGGTAGTGCTGGCGCAGCGCTTTACCTGCCCGTTCACCCTGCCCCCGCTCGCGCTGTACCGCGCGCTGCGCCGGGTAAACCCCTCGCCGTTCCTCTATTTCCTCGACTTGCCCGGCTTTGCGCTGACCGGGTCGAGCCCCGAAATCCTCGTCCGCGTGCGTGATGGTGTAGTGACAATCCGCCCGATTGCCGGAACCCGCCCGCGTGGGGCCAATGCAGAGGAAGACCGCGCGAACGAAGCCGCCCTGCTCGCCGATCCCAAGGAACGCGCCGAACATCTGATGCTGCTCGACCTGGGCCGCAACGATGTCGGCCGGGTCGCCACCGCCGGGTCGGTCACCGTGACCGAAAGCTACACGGTCGAGCGCTACAGCCACGTGATGCACATCGTCTCGAACGTGGTCGGCCAGCTCGACACCGCGCAGCACGATGCAATCGACGCGATGTTTGCAGGGTTTCCGGCCGGGACCGTCAGCGGCGCACCCAAGGTCCGCGCGGCGCAGATCATCGCCGAGCTCGAACCCGAAACACGCGGGGCATACGCGGGCGGCGTCGGCTACTTCGCCCCCGACGGCAATCTCGACAGCTGCATCGTCCTGCGCACAGGCGTGCTCAAGGACGGGGTGCTGCACGTGCAAGCCGGCGCAGGCATCGTCGCGGATTCGGACCCAGCCTACGAACAACGCGAATGCGAGGCCAAGGCCGGGGCGCTGATCGCTGCCGCGCGCGAGGCTGTGCGGGTCGCGGGTGAGGCGGGGTTCGGGCAGTAG
>JARXKR010000083.1 GCA_030271565.1 Pseudomonadota bacterium | reverse complement strand
GTATCCTGATCGTCGAGGACGAACCGACCCTCGGCAAGCAATTGAAAAGCACGCTCGAAGCCAACGGCTATGCTGTCGATCTGTCGGTCGATGGCGAGGACGGGCATTTCATGGGCTCGACCGAAGAATACGATGCGGTGATCCTCGATCTTGGCCTGCCCGAGATCGACGGGCTGACTGTGCTGGGCATGTGGCGCAAGGAAGGCCGCAAGTTCCCGGTACTGGTGCTGACCGCGCGCGATAGCTGGTCGGACAAGGTCGCGGGCCTCGATGCCGGGGCTGACGATTACCTCGCCAAGCCGTTCCAGACCGAGGAACTGATCGCCCGTCTGCGCGCGTTGATCCGCCGCGCTTCGGGCAATACCAGCAGCGAACTGATCGCTGGCGACGTGCGGCTAGATACCCGTTCGGGGCGGGTGACGCTCGCGGGTGAGCCGGTCAAACTGACTGCACAGGAATACAAATTGCTGTCTTACCTGCTGCACCACAAGGGCAAGGTGGTCAGCCGGACCGAACTGATCGAGCACATCTACGATCAGGATTTCGATCGCGATTCGAACACCATCGAAGTGTTCGTCACGCGTATTCGCAAGAAACTGGGTGCCGACGTGATCACCACGATCCGCGGGCTGGGCTACAGCCTCGACGATCCAGCCGAGGGCGGCCGCGGCTAAGCGCATTGTGGCGGTAGAGCAGCCTGTGAGCATCCCGCACACCGGCTCGCTCGCGCGCCGGATGATGCTGATCGCAACGGGCTGGATCGTGGTCCTGCTGCTCGGCGGCGGGATCGCGCTCGACCAGACCCTGACCGGGTTGATTACCCGCAATTTCGACGCCCAATTATCTTACTTGCTCAACGGCATGATCGCTTCGGCCGAAGTCGGCACCGACGGCGAGGTGTTCTTCAACCGCGCCTTAGGTGACCAGCGGCTGCTTGAGCCCAACAGTGGACTCTATTGGCAGATCCGCGGCGCGGAGCACGACGATTTTCCCTCGCGCTCGCTGTGGGATCGCTCGCTCGCGGTGCAGACCGACCATATCGACAAGGACCAGCACGCCTACGATTCGAAGCAGTTTCCGGCCGAACCGCTGCGGGTGATCGAACGCTCGGTCACCTTGCCCGGCAGTCCCACGGTGTGGTGGTTCACCGTGGCCGAACGCAAGAGCAACCTCGACGAGCAAACCAACCGCGTGCGCCGCATCCTCTATCGCAGCTTTGCGGTGCTGGCGCTGGGTCTGCTGGTAATGACTTTGCTGCAGACCTGGTATGGACTCGGGCCACTGCGCAAGGTCCGCCGTTCGATCCAGCACATGCGCAGCACCGGCACCAACCGCGTGACCGAACCCTTGCCGCTTGAGGTCCAGCCCCTGGTTCAGGAGCTCAATGCATTGCTCGCCCATTCGGAGCGGCAGGCCGAAGAGGCGCGGACTCACGCCGGCAACCTCGCCCATGCGCTCAAGACTCCGCTGACCGTGGTGATGAACGCGGCGACCGCGCATGCCGAGGATTTGCCCGAGACGGTGATCCGCGAGGCGGCAGTTATGCGCCGTCAAGTAGATCACCACCTGACCCGCGCGCGTGCGGTCGGCCGCCGCGCAGCCGGGCAGGCCCGCGCCAATGTCAGCGAGAGCGTCGAGGCAGTGCTGCGCGCGGTGACCCGGCTTTACGAGAACGCGCGGTTCGATCTTGACGGCAGCCGCACCGCGATGGTCGCGATCGAACGGCAAGACCTCGACGAAGTGCTCGGCAACATGATCGAGAACGCGGCCAAATACGGCGGCGGCAGCGTGTTCGTGACGATCGACGCGGTGGCAGGTTCGGAACAGTGCGAAATCTGGGTCGAGGACGACGGCGCCGGAATCCCCGAAGAAGAACGCACGCGCATCTTCGACCGAGGCGCGCGGCTCGATACCGGCAAGCCCGGCACTGGCCTCGGCCTCGCGATTGTCCGCGATGTCGCGGAGATCTACGGCGGCGGGGTCGAACTGGCCGAAAGTGAAGACCTTGGCGGCTTGCTGGTGAAACTCCGCCTGCCGCGCGTAAACGTCTGAGCTGCAACGCATTAGCGCAGCATCGCAACGCTTCGGCGCGTTGCTTCAGGTTCACGCAACGGTTGCCACAGATATGGGTTTCTCTGGTGGAGCGCACAGGCGCAGGCCTGCTGCACCTCAAGGAGAAGTACCATGAACAAATTTCTCACCACGACTGTCGCCGCTTTGACGGCGTTAGGCACTGTCGCCTCCGCAATTCCGGCGCAGGCGCAAAGCCAGTGGCGCGACAGCGACCGCGACGGACGCTCGGACCGCTCGGAATGGAACCAGGACCGTGATCGCGACGGACGTCCCGACCAATATGACAGCGATGATCGGCGCGACCAATACGACAACGACGATCATCGTGGTGAATACGGCCGCAACGAACACCGCGGTAATGCGTACGGTCATTACAAAGTTAAGCACGCGCGTCACCAGTGGCGCGATCAGCGCGGTCGCGACTGGCAGTATTACGGCAGCAATTACGGTTACAATGGCTATGATGGCCAGTGGCGTACCGGGCAGCGCTATCCCTATTACCAGAACCGCTCATACATGGTGAGCGATTACGGTTCCTACGGTCTGCCTGCGCCGCGCCAGGGATATCGCTACTTTCGCGATAACAACGGCGACGTCATCATGGCCGCGATCGCAGGCGGCGTGATTGGTTTGATCATCGGCAGCCGCGGTCGCTAAGACCCATTGCTGACTTTTCGTCCCTCTCTCCGCTGGTCGGGGGGAGGGGCGCTAGTGTCCAGCCGCCTGAACGTGATGCCGGATCACTTCATCGATGATGAAGCGCAGGAACTTCTCCGAGAACTCCGGATCGAGCTGGGCCTCTTCCGCCAGTTTGCGCAGCCGGGCGATCTGGCGCTCTTCGCGGCCCGGGTCCGAGGGCGGCAGCGCGTTAAGTGCCTTGTAGGTCCCGACCGCTTTGGTGATGCGGAACCGCTCGGCAAGAATGTGGATCAACGCGGCATCGATATTGTCGATGCTGGCGCGGAACCCGGCGAGGGTTTCATCGGTTTCAGGCTCGGGCGCGGTTGAAGACATGATCGGTCGGTTAGCATGACATTTTGCGCAATGCCATTACCCGCTTTGCACTTGCACCCGCATCCGCGCGGTGGTTATGCGGCAAAACCATGAGCGCTGACGTCATCCCTCTCAAACCGCGCACCAGCGAACCTTCGCTCGGCCCGATCATGGCGCTGACAGCGGCGGGGATGAACGCGGTCAACGCAGTGATCCTCGACCGGATGCAGAGCGAAATCCCGCTGATTCCGACGCTCGCCGGGCACCTGATTGCCGGCGGGGGCAAGCGGATGCGCCCGATGCTGACGCTCGCCGGCGCGGCGCTGTGCGAATATCAAGGAACACGCCACCACAAGCTCGCCGCTGCGGTCGAATTCATCCACACCGCGACCCTGCTGCACGACGATGTGGTCGATGGCAGCGAACTGCGCCGGGGCAAAGCCGCCGCCAATCTGATCTTCGGCAATCCCGCGACTGTGCTGGTCGGCGATTTCCTGTTTACCCGCAGCTTTGAACTGATGGTCGAGGACGGCAGCCTCAAGGTGCTCAAAATCCTGTCGCACGCCAGCTCGGTGATTTCCGAAGGCGAGGTCGATCAGCTCTCCGCCCAGCGCCAGATCGAAACCAGCGAGGAGCGCTACCTCGGGATCATCGGCGCCAAGACCGCTGCGCTGTTCGCCGCTGCCACCCGCATCGCCGCGGTGGTCGCTGAACGCGGCGAAGCGGATGAACGCGCGCTCGAAGACTATGGCCGCAACCTCGGCATTGCCTTCCAGCTGGTCGACGATGCAATCGATTACGATTCGGACGCGGGCGAGATGGGCAAGGGCAAGGGCGACGATTTCCGCGAGGGCAAGATGACCCTGCCGGTGATCCTCGCTTACGCGCGCGGCGACGCAGCCGAACGCGCGTTCTGGCGCGATGCGATCCTCGGTCATCGCAATTCGAACGGGGACCTGGCCCGCGCGGTCAGCCTGATCAACGCGCACGACGCGGTCAGCGCCACCCGCGATCGCGCGCGCCACTTCGCCCAGCGCGCGATCGACGCGATCACCGGATTCCCGTCCAGCGAAGCGCGCAGCGCGATGGTCGAGGCGGCCGAATTTGCGGTTGCCCGGCGTTATTGATTTGGCCCGCTAACGCTTCGTCGTTGAAGCAGTGCTGCTCGCCGATTGCCGCGCCCTGCGTGCGGCGAGCCGAGCGCCATTTTAAGTTGGTTTTAACCACGCAAACCCGACAGTTACCGGACTTGGGGGCCACTCTAATCGAGGGCCGTAAAATGATGGAATACCACAACTCCCGCCCCGCCCGGATCGTCGGGCCGCATCGTGAAGTCATTACGCGGGACAGCCTGCCACCGACCGATACCACGCGCTGGGTGGCAAGTCGCAAGGCGCAGGTCGTCGCGGCTGTCGAAAGCGGACTAATGACGATCGACGAGGTGATGCTACGCTACCGGCTCAGCCTCGAGGAGTTCTACTCGTGGCAACGCGCGATGGACCGCGCCGGGGTTTCCGGCCTGCGCGTCGCCTGGTCGCAGCAGGATCGCGCCCTGCGCCGTCGCAATCGCGAAGAGGTAAGCACCCGGCTCCGCGAGCTGGTCGCGGTCTAATCCTTCGCCAGGGACGGTGCGATTGATCTTGCACCGTCCCGCGCGCGCTTGACCCGGCGGCACCAAACCGGCAGGTCGGTTGCACACAGCAACCGTCTTGGGCCGGGAGAATACCGCAATGCAACGTCGCCGTTTGGGCAAAAGCTCTATCGTTGTTTCCGACATCTGCATGGGGACGATGACCTTCGGCAGCCAGACTGACGAGGCAGCCGCGCTGCGCATCCTCGACCGCAGTTTTGAAGCCGGGATCGACTTTTACGATACTGCCGAAGGCTATCCGGTGCCGCCCGACGCCAAATGGGTTGGGCGGACCGAGGAGATCGTCGGCAAGTGGCTCAAGACCAAGCCGCGCGATGCGATCATATTGGCCACCAAGGTTTCCGGGCCGAGCCACGTGTGGTTCCGCTCGCCCTTGCGCTCGGGCATGACCTCGCTCGATCGGCGCAATATCATCACCGCTGTCGAGGCCAGTCTGACCAAGCTCGGCACTGATTACATCGACCTTTACCAGACCCACTGGCCCGATCACGACCTGCCTTACGAGGAAACGATGGAAGTGCTCGACGAACTGGTTCGCGCGGGCAAAGTGCGCGTGCTCGGCTGCTCCAATGAAACCAGCTGGGGGCTGATGAAGAGCATCGCCGCCTCCGACGCGACCGGCGGGGCGCGTTACCAGACGATCCAGAACAATTTCAGCCTCAACAACCGCCGCTTCGAGGACGAATTGGCGCAGGTCTGCCGCCAGGAAGGCGTGAGCCTGATCCCCTATTCGCCGATCGGCGGCGGGGTGCTGTCGGGCAAATACAACAACGACGCACGGCCCGAAGGCGCGCGCTTTACCCGCTATCTCGGGATGGAAGGTCGGCAGGCCGCAATGGGGCGGCGGTTCGTCAACGAAAAGTCGCTTGCCTCGACCGCGCGCTTTGCCGAGATCGCCAAGGAAGCCGGGATGAGCCCGGTGACGCTGGCGGTGGCCTGGTCGAAGCAGCACGATTTCGTCGCCTCGACCATTGTCGGGGTTTCCAAGGAGGACCAGCTCGACGAGATCTTCGCGGCGATCGACCTGGTGTTGCCGGGCGAGGTTATGAAGGCGATCGACAAGGTTTCGAAAGAGATCATGTACCCGATGGGCTAAGGTGCCGGCATGAGCCAGCTCCCTATCCACACTGTCCTGCCCGATCTGCTGTCGGCTCTGCGCGTCGGCACCTCGGCGGTCCTGATCGCGCCGCCGGGCGCGGGCAAGACCACGGCGGTGGCTCCGGCGCTGCTGGGTGAAGACTGGTGCACCGGCAAGGTCATTGTGCTCTCGCCGCGCCGGGTCGCCGCGCGCGCGGCGGCGGAGCGGATGGCCGAACTGATGGGCGAGTCTGCGGGCGAAACGATCGGCTACCTGACCCGGCTGGACAGCAAACGCAGCGCCAGGACGCGCGTACTGGTGATGACCGAGGCGATTTTCGTTGCAACGATCCTCAAAGACCCTGAGCTTACAGGTTGCTCGGCGGTGCTGTTCGATGAGGCGCACGAGCGGCATCTCGACAGCGATCTCGGGCTGGCGCTGGCCATCGAAAGCGCGAGTGTGCTGCGCGAGGACATGCGGCTGGTGGTCATGTCCGCCACCATCGACGGGGCGCGGTTCGCGGATCTGCTCGGCGGCGCGCCGGTGGTTGAGAGCGAGGGCAAGGCCTATCCGCTGGCGGTTCGCTGGCTTGGCGCGCGGCCCGAATTGCGGCTCGATGAGGCGGTGTCGAGCGCGGTTCTGACCGCATGGCGTGAAGAGTCAGGAGATATTCTGGCCTTCCTGCCCGGCGTCGGCGAGATCGAACGCACCCGCGAGCGGCTGGCGGAGAAGCTGCCGCAAGCGTTGGTTCTGCCGCTGCATGGTCAGGTCGAGCCGGCCGCCCAGCGCGCCGCGATCAAGCGCGATCCGCAAGGCCAGCGGCGGATTGTGCTGGCGACCGCGATTGCCGAGACCTCGCTCACGCTCGACGGGGTGTCAGTCGTGGTAGATGCCGGACTGTCGCGGCGTGCCGAGTTCGACAAAGCCGCCGGGGTGACGCGGCTGGTCACGCACCGTGCCTCGCAAGCTGCCGCGGCGCAGCGGGCCGGGCGCGCGGCGCGGCAGGGGCCGGGCGTGGCATACCGGCTATGGGAAGAAGCCGCGCATCCTGGCCGTGCAGCATTCGACCCGCCCGAGATGCTGACCTCGGACCTCGCGCCGCTGCTGCTTACGTTGGCGCAGTGGGGCACAGCAGAGCCCGCAAAGCTGGCCTGGCTCGATGCGCCACCACCTGCAGCATTGGCCGCAGCAAGGCAGACTTTACAAGAGCTTGGCGCGCTGGATGAGCAAGGCGCGATCACCCCGCACGGGCGTAGCATGGCGGGTCTGCCGATGGCGCCGCCGCTCGCCCACACGCTGCTCTATGCTGCGCAGCATGGCGTAGCGGCGCGTGCAGCAAAGCTGGTCTTGTTGTTGCAGGAGCGCGGGCTGGGTGGACGCGGCGATGACCTTGCCGCGCGGCTTGAGCGGTGGGACCGTGACCGCTCAAGCCGGGCGGAGGCCTCGCGCAAACTGGCGGAGCGTTGGGAGAGGGCGGCGCTTGGGCTTCGACAGGCTCAGCCTGAGCGGGGTTTGGAATTGGATAAGGGAAAAAGGTCCGCTCAGGCTGAGCCTGTCGAAGCCCGTTCGCAACACCCGCCGCTAAGCATCCTTCTCGCCGAAGCATACCCCGATAACATCGCGCGCCGCCGTTCGCCCAGCGGCGAGGAATGGCTCACTGCGGGAGGGCGCGGGCTGCGGCTCGATCCCGCGTCACCGCTGGCGCGCGCCGAGTGGCTGGCGGTGGGCGAGGCGCAGGGCGAGGCCAAAGGTGCGCGGATCACCGGAGCGATTGCGCTCGACGAAGTCGAAGTGACCAAGTGGCTGGCGCACCGGATCGAGCGGCGCACGGTACTGCGCTGGATCGCCGACGAGCGCCGGATCGAGGCGCTGCTTGAAGCGCGGCTCGGCGCCATCACCTTATCGCGCGGACCCGATCCTGCGCCCGATCCGTTAGCGATCCGCGCGTTCCTGATCAACCGCATCAAGACCGATGGGCTGGGTCTGCTGCCATTGTCCAACGCGAGCAAGGCCCTGCTGACCCGTGCACGTTTTGCCGGAATCTCCGCGCTCAATGCCGAGGCGCTGCTTGCCGAAGTCGACCAATGGCTCGGCCCAATGCTCACCCGCCGGCTTGACGATCTCAAGCCCGCGCGGCTGCACGATGCCTTGCTCGCCCGGCTCGATTTTCCAGCACGCCAGCAGCTCGATGCACTTGCCCCGGCGCAGTTCACCAGCCCGGCGGGCACCGGTCACGCCATCGACTACGCCGATCCCGGCGGACCTTCGGTCGAGCTGCGGGCGCAGGAGCTGTTCGGGCTCGACCGGCATCCAACTTCTGGCCGCCCGCCGCAGCCACTGCTGATCAAGCTCACCGACCCCGGCGGCAAGCCGCTCCAGACCACGCGCGATCTGCCCGGCTTCTGGCGTGGATCGTGGCGCGATGTGCAGCGCGACATGAAGGGCCGCTATCCCAAGCACCGCTGGCCCGACACCCCGTGGACCGAAGCGCCCAGTCTGAAGACCAAGAATGCGTTCAATGCTTCGACAGGCTCAGCATGAGCGGGACTTGATTCGCCGCGCGTTTCGACGCAAGCGGAGTTCTATGTCAGCACGCATCTTCCAGCGCCCCAAGAACGCCATGCAATCGGGCCGCGCCCGGCTTGACGAATGGATCCTCGAATTCGCGCCTGCTGAGGCCAAGCGGCCCGATCCGCTGATGGGTTGGGCCGGATCGGGCGATACCCAGGCGCAGGTGCAGTTGACCTTTGCAGATAGCGCTGCCGCACAGGCTTATGCCGACAAGTGCGGGATCGCGGCCGAAGTCTACGCGACCCCGCCGCGCCGCCTCAAACTGCAGGCCTACGCCGACAATTTCCGCTGATTTGCCGGAAGTATGAAGCGGGCCGGCTGACTGGCTTGGGTCGCGCTGTGAGACAGCCGGCCAACCCGCTTCATGGCCATTCCGGAAGGGATAGGGCCATATCGGCTGCCACGATTGGCGTCAGCCGATGGCGTCAATTAGCCTGAACCGCCGACGCAGACTTGCGCAAACGCGACACCCCCGCCATATGCGCCGCCGGGAGTCGGTCGGACGTTTGCGCCCGCCAACCTGGTCAGGTCCGGAAGGAAGCAGCCACAACGGGTTGCGGCGGGTCGGCCGGCTCCTTATTCGTTCAGCGCGAAACGAACGGCAGCTTTAGCTGGCCGAGCGGCGCAGCAGCGTCGTGATCGAAGGCATCGCCCAATCCAAACCGCTCGATCGGTCCTGCGCTGCGGCTCACGCTGCCGAACAGTCGGTCCCACAAAGTCAGCACCTCCCCGTAATTGCTGTCGGTCTCAGGCTGCCACGCCGAATGGTGCATCCGGTGGAAATTTGGCGTCACCAACACCGCGCTAAGCAGTCTGCTGAGGCGGGGATGCGATGTCACATTGGCATGGCCGAACGCCATGGTGGCAAGTCTGGCGAGTCCATGGGCCATGATGCCGAGCGGGTGCAGGCCAAGCGCGACAATCACTACAAATTCGAGCAATGTGGTGACGACTACCGCAGCCGGGTGCGCCCGGAACAGCGTCGAGAGGTCGATATCGTTGTCGGTATGATGCACCCGGTGGATCCGCCACAGCGGCGACCAGACGTGCGACAGGCGATGGATCGCATACCCGGCCAGGTCCATTGCCACGAAACTGAACAGCACGCGCAGCCACAGCGGCCAGTCAAACGCCCCGATCA
>JARXKR010000082.1 GCA_030271565.1 Pseudomonadota bacterium | reverse complement strand
AGCCCGCCCGAAAGCAGCACAACCGCCTTGCGGCCATTCCCTGATTGTCCTGCTGACATTCCGATGGGCTAGCCTTTGGCCAGTCCCAAGGCAACCGGTCTAACCCGCGCTACATTCACCCACGCGGCGTGCTTCGACCGAGAAGTCGAACGGCAAGCCGTCGACGATCCCCTGGCTGTCGATCTGGACCAGCCGGTCGGTCTCGCGGCGGACGCGTGTGCGGCCATAGCCGTGCCCCGGGCAGGAGTATTGGACAACGACCTCTGCGGGACCATCCTCCACCACGAATGAACTGCATTGTGCGCCCGGGTGGCGCAGCTGGATCAATCGGCGCCCGTTTGGCACGCACAGTTTCTGCGGCGGGCTGCCTGCCCGCTCGCGCAGTTCCCAGCCGCCGGGATCGAGCCGATCGAGCATGGCGAGCGAGGGTCCGCCACCGAATGCCGGGGCTGCAACCGCCAGCACTGCACCTGCGGCGAGCGATAAGCGCACCTTGATTGTTTTCACGATCTGCAAGTCCCCCGCGAGCCCGACACCATCACCTTTGCAGAAGGTCGGTCGGCGCGACTTGTATCACCGCGTCACGCAGCGACCAAGTGTGCATATTTGTAGATGAGCCGACTCTAGTCGGCCAGTTCAAACACTTTTGAACAGAAGGCGCAGTCGATTTCGATCACGCCGCGCTCGTTGCGCATTTCAACCTGGTCTTCCTCGGGGAATTGCGCGATCACTTCGGCATAATGCTCGAGACTGCAACGGCAGCCACGCTTGAGCGGCAGACCGCGCTCGACCCGCACCTCGTTCTCCTCGTGGAACAGCCGCCAGGTCAGGGCTTCGAGCGACAGCCCGGGGTCGACCAGTTCATCATGCCGGATCGATCCGGCGAGCGCCGCTATGTGATCCCATTCGGGATGATCCATCCGCACGTGCAGCCGCTCGCGCCCCTCCTCGCCCTCCGCCAGATGCTGCACCAGCAGGCCGCCCGCGACGCAGCCCGAGGGACTACTGCGCACCGCGACCCGGATCAGCGTCGGCACCTGCTCGGACTGGGCGAAATAGCTCTCGCAGGCTTCGGCGAGCGTATTGCCCTCAAGCGGAACGATCCCCTGATAGCGCTGCCGCGTGGTGGCGAGATCGAAGGTGATCGCAAGATAGCCCTTGCCGAACAGCGCATAGAGCGAGGGGTTTGCGCCAA
This sequence comes from Pseudomonadota bacterium, assembly GCA_030271565.1. Lineage (GTDB taxonomy): Bacteria > Pseudomonadota > Alphaproteobacteria > Sphingomonadales > Sphingomonadaceae > Novosphingobium. The sequence continues at coordinate 8,487 of JARXKR010000082.1, read as the reverse complement.
GCTGGGCGAGCCGGTCGGCGTCGTGGCGGATGTAGCCGCGCAATTCGCCCGAGCGGTAATCGCAGACCAGCAGCTCGACGATCCCGCCCTCGGTCTGCGCCTGCATGGTCAACTGGCCTTCACCATCCTTGAGCAACGAGCCAATCAGCGCGGTGACCACCAATGCTTCCGCCAGCAGGTGCGTGATCGCCGGAGGGTAGGCGTGCGCCGCAAGGATCGTCCCGAGCACCGGACCGAGCCGCACCACCCGGCCACGCGCGTGGCGGTCGGGGATGGTCAGGCTCAGCACCTGGTCGTTGCCGGTCTCGTCGGGCGGAATGGGATCGGCGAGGCTCACAACTGGCCGAACACCCAACGCAATATGCTTTTCTGGGCATGGACGCGGTTCTCGGCCTCATCCCACACCGCCGATTGCGGACTATCGATCACTGCATCGGTGACCTCTTCGCCGCGGTGCGCGGGCAGACAGTGGAGGAACAGCGCGTCACCCGCTGCGCCAGCCATTAGCGCGGAGTTGATCTGGTACGGGCTCATTGCGGCGATCTTGTTGTGCGCATGGTCCTGTCCCATCGACACCCAGGTGTCGGTGACCACCACGTCCGCCCCGCGCACTGCCTCTGCCGCATTGCGGGTAACTGTGATCGTGGCCCCCGCTGCCCGCGCGCGCTCGATGAAGCCCGCATCAGATTCGTAGCCCAGCGGCACACCCGCACGGACTTTGAACTTGAACAACCCCGCCGCCTCGATCAGCGAGTTGAGTACATTGTTGCCGTCACCCAGCCAAGCCAGTTCGAGCCCGGGCAAGGCCTTGCCGTGTTCGATGATCGTCTGCAGGTCGGCGACAATCTGGCAGGGGTGCGACTGGTCAGTCAGTCCGTTGATCACCGGGACGCTGGCATAGTGTGCCAGCTCCTCAATCTTGGCGTGATCGTCGGTGCGGATCATGATTCCATCAACCATCCGGCTCAGCACCCGCGCGGTATCGGCGATGGTTTCGCCGCGGCCGAGCTGGGTGGTGCCGGCATCGAGCACCAAAGCCGAGCCGCCCAATTGGCGCATTGCCATGTCAAACGAGACGCGGGTCCGGGTCGAGTTCTTCTCGAAGATCATTGCCAGCACGCGCCCGCGCAGCGGCGTATCGTCGTCGGGCAGTCCCTTGGGCCAGCCGGCACGCGCCGCCTTGCGCTGGGTTGCGTCGCCCAGCATCGCCGCCAGTGCATCGGTCCCGGCATCGCTCAGATTGAGGAAGTGCCGGGTCATTGCACGGGCTCGGGCGGCTGGTAGCTGGCCGCACCGGCGGACAGCTTGTCGAAGAATTCGTCAATATGACTGTCGTCGATCACCAGCGGCGGGACCAGCCGCAGCGTGTTGTCGCCCGCTGCGACGGTTAGCAGCTGATGATTGTCACGCAGGTGGCCGACGAACCCGCGGGCTTCGAGCTTCATCTTGACCCCGAGCATCAGCCCCTTGCCGCGGACCAGCTCGAACAGTTCGGGATAGTTGCCGATGAATTGCTCGAGCCGGCTGCGCAGGCGATCCGATTTGGCGCGGACCTCGGCAAGGAATTCTGGCGTAGCGACCGCGTCAAGCACCGCCTCACCCGCCGCCATCGCCAGCGGATTGCCGCCGTAAGTGGAACCATGCGCGCCGATTACCATGCCGCGCGCGGCCTTTTCGGTGGCGAGACAGGCGCCCAGCGGGAAACCGCCGCCGATTCCCTTGGCGGTCGCCATGATGTCGGGCTCGATCCCGTACTGCTCGTAGGCATACATCGTCCCGCTGCGCGCGACCCCGCACTGCACCTCATCGAGCACCAGCATCAGGTCATGCTCGTCGCACAACGCGCGCAGACCTTGCATGAACTCTTCCGAAGCCGGGCGGATCCCGCCTTCGCCCTGTACCGGCTCGACCATGAAGCCGGCGGTGTTGGGTCCCACGGCGGCTTTGGCGGCTTCAAGGTCGTCGAACGGGACATATTTGAACCCGGGCAACAGCGGCATGAAGCCTTTGTGCATCTTCTCCTGGCTGGAGGCGCTGATCGTCGCCATCGTGCGGCCGTGGAAGGCGTTGTTGAAAGTGATCAGCTCGACCTTGTGATCGTTGCCGACATGCTGGTGATAGGAACGAGCGGTCTTGATCGCGCACTCCATCGCCTCCGCGCCCGAGTTGGTGAAAAACACCGTGTCGGCAAAGGTCAGATCGACCAGCCGCTGCGCCAGGCGTTCGCCCTGCGGGCTGCCGTAAAGGTTCGAGACGTGCATCAGCGTCGCGGCCTGGCGCTGGATCGCGCCGATCAGGCCTTCGTGCGAATGGCCGAGGATATTGACCGCAATGCCCGCCGCGAAGTCGAGATAGCGGCGCCCATCTTCCCCGATCAGATGACAGTGATCGCCGCGCACCGGGCGAAAGCCGCAGCGCGGATAGACTGGCATGAGCGGGGTAATCGACATCGACTGGATCCTTTGAATTCTCGTGAAGTGGAAACGACAAATGGCGGCTCCCCTCTACCGAAGTGGTGGGGGAACCGCCATTGCCGTGTTCTGGTATTTTCGCATCCGCACAGGCTTCAGACCGGCGCGGAAGGCTCGCTATCAATCCTGACGCGGCTGCAGGTTGACGGCCGAGTACTTGCCTCGTCGGTCGACCTCGATATCGAATTCAAGCCGGTCTCCTTCATTGAGGCCCGACATCCCCGAGCGTTCAACCGCACTGATGTGCACGAACGCATCGGGCTGGCCGTCGTCCCGGGTGATGAAGCCGAAGCCCTTCATCCCGTTGAAGAACTTGACCGTCCCGGTGGCGCGTTCGCCGGTCAGCTCGCGCTGCGGGGCTTCTTTCTTTTCAACCGCGATCACGTCGCCGACAGCTTCGAGATCGCTGGCCGAAACCTTGCCGCCACGGTCCACCAGGGTGAACTTGACCTGCTGGCCCTCGGCCAGACCTTCGAGCCCGGCGCGTTCGACCGCACTGATGTGCACGAACACGTCTTCGCCGCCCTGATCCTGCTGGATGAAGCCGAAGCCCTTGTGCGCGTTGAAGAACTTGACCACGCCGGTGCCTTCGCCGACGACTTGGGCCGGCATTCCGCCAGCGCCGCCGCCGCCGCCACGGGGCGCACCGCCACCGAAGCCGCCGCCACCGCCGCGCGGAGCTCCGCCGCCGCTGAACCCGCCGCCACCGCCGCCGCTGTAGCCGCCGCGGCCGCCGCCACTGCCACCGCCGCTATAGCGATCACCGCCGCCGCTACCGCCGGAAAAACCGCCACGATCGCCACCGCCTGAAAACGGATCAAAGCTTTCTTCGCCGAAACCGTCCCGCTTGTCGCGACCACGTCCGCGACGCCCTCTATCAAAACTCATAAAGTCGAACTAACCTTCGTTCCGCCCAATCCACACGGCCCAATGCGCGGACGAATCGCACCGAGCGACAGGGATTATGGCACAAAAGCCGCTTCCTCTGCACCTTTCCACATAGCCCAACCGGGGTCGATTGGCGAACGGATTCAGCACCCTGTCGGCAAGCCAGCGTAACTGTGACATTTCTGCACGTAATATTGCATCGCTACACGTGCGTTTGACGACTCAATCCTGCGCGGGCCGGTACCATGCTTGCAAGTCACCGAAGGGTTGGGCAGAGCATGGCCATGGATATTGCCGCACTGCTGATCGACCCTTCCGCCTGGGCCGCGCTGCTCACCCTGATCGCGCTCGAGCTGGTACTGGGGATCGACAACCTCGTCTTCATTGCGATCGTTTCGAGCAAATTGCCCGCCGCGCAGCAATCGCGCGCGCGGCGGATTGGGCTGTTCCTTGCATTGGGCCTGCGGATCGTGCTGCTCACCCTGATCGGCTGGATCGTCACCCTGCAGGCCCCGCTGATCGACCTTGGCATTACCGGCGCGCCGGGCAGCCACGGCGAACCCACGTTCGAGACCGCGTTCTCGGGCCGCGACCTGATCCTGCTCGCCGGCGGGCTGTTTCTGCTGTGGAAGGCGACCAAGGAAATCCACCATTCGATGGACCGCGAAGGCGATAGCGGCGAGCTGCTCGATCACGACAAGGGCATTGCCGAGATCGGATTTTCCGTCGCGATCGCGCAAATCATCGCGCTCGACCTGGTGTTCTCGGTCGATTCGATCCTGACCGCGGTGGGCATGACCGACCACGTGCCGATCATGATCACCGCAGTAGTGATCACCGTCGGGCTGATGATGCTTGCGGCCGATCCGCTGGCCCGGTTCATCGAGAAGAACCCGACGCTGGTGATGCTGGCGCTCGCCTTCCTGGTGATGATCGGGGTGGTGCTGATCGCCGACGGGTTCGGGGTGCACATTCCCAAGGGCTACATCTACATGGCGATGGCCTTCGCCGCCTCGGTCGAGACGCTCAACATCGTCCAGCGCGGTCGCCGCGCCCGGGCCAGAGAAGCCAAATCATGACCGTGCCGTTTCGCCAGCTGACCAGCCAGGTCTTTGCCGCGCCGCAGATCGGGCTGGCCGAAGTCGCCGAGGCGGCCCGCGCCGGGTTCGGCATGATCGTCAACAACCGCCCCGAAGACGAAAGCGACGACCAGACCCCAGGAGCCGAGATTGCGGCAGCCGCTGCGGCGGCCGGGCTCGGCTATGTGGCGATCCCGGTGACGCACGCGGGATTCTCGCAACCCCAGATCGCCGCCATGGCAGATGCACTGGCATCGACCGACAAGCCGGTGTTGGCTTATTGCCGCTCGGGCACCCGCTCCACTTTGCTATGGGCCTTGGCCGAAGCGAGCCGCGGAACAAGCCCGCACAGCCTGGCCGCCGCTGCCGCGCAGGCCGGTTACGATCTCGGCCCGGTCCGCGCCATGCTCGACATGCTGGCGGCACGGGACCGCTGATTTGGCTGTGCCGTTCCTCGCGGTCCAACTCACCGCTTCGGTCGGACTGATCCTCGCGGTCACCTGGCTGGCGCGCAAACTGGCGCTCGGCACTGACGTGCGGCTGCGCGATGAGGCCGAAGCGCGGGCGCTGGCCGAGGCGGCGGTCTGCGGGTTCCGCCCAATCGAACTGGCGCTCGATCGCGGCGGGATTGCGGCCTTGGTCCGCGACGCCGATGGACGCGTAATGCTGCTGCGGCGCCACGGCGCGCAATTTGCCGCGCGGCTGCTCGATGGCCACGCCTTCACCCGGCTCGACCGCAACTTCCTGACGGTCGGCACCGGCGAGCGGTTTTACGCCCCGGTCACGCTGGATCTTGGCGATCAGGCGCAGGTCTGGGCCGCGAGCTTGCGTCGGCTGGCGAACTGACATGCCCAAGCTCGGCCCGGTGGAATATGCCATCCCCTTTTTCATCCTCGCGATCGTGGCGGAAATGCTGTGGGCGCGGCGCCGCCGGCCCGACGCCTACGAGCCGCGCGATACGCTGACTTCGCTCGCGCTGGGCACCGGCAGCACTGCGGTTGGCGGACTGACGGCGGCGCTGGTCGTGGCCGCGATGGTCTGGCTCTACGATCACCGGATCGCGACAATTGGCTGGGCGTGGTGGGCCTGGGCAGCGTGCTTCGTGCTCGACGATTTCAATTATTACTGGGCGCACCGCACCGGGCACCGGGTGCGCTGGTTCTGGGCGAGCCACGTCAATCACCACTCGAGCCAGCACTACAACCTCTCGACCGCGCTGCGCCAGACCTGGACCGGGTTCTTCGCGCTGTCATTCGTGTTCCGGATCTGGCCGGTGTTCATCGGCTTTAACCCGGCGATGCTGCTGACCTGCGGGGCGATCAATCTGGTTTACCAGTTCTGGATTCACACCGAAGCGATCCGCCGGATGCCGCGCTGGTTCGAAGCTGTGATGAACACGCCCAGCCATCACCGGGTCCATCACGCGACCAACCCGCAATACCTTGATCGCAACTATGCCGGCGTGTTTATCGTCTGGGACAAATTGTTCGGGAGCTTCGCGAGCGAACGCGACGACACCCGGATTCACTACGGCATCGTCAAACAGCTTGGCAGTTTCAACCTGGTCTGGTCGGTGTTCCACGAATGGATCGGCATCGCGCGCGATGTGCGCGCCGCACCATGGCGGCACAAGCTCTCGTACTTGCTGCGCGAGCCGGGCTGGAGCCATGACGACAGCCGCGAAGGATCGGACAAGATCCGCGCGCGGTGGGAAGCCCTGCAAGGCCGCGCCGACTAGCTTGCGCCAAATTAACCGCGCGGTTAAGCACCTCTTGAATTGAGGAGGCGCAGGCCGCATGGACGAGTTCGACATCATCGTGATCGGCGGCGGCAGCGCTGGCAGCGCAGCGGCCGGACGCCTGGCCGAAGACGGGCGGCGTAGCGTCTGCCTGATCGAGGCTGGCGGCAGCAACGAACATATGTTCACCCGTACCCCCGGGCTGCTCGCGCTGATGCCCGACAAGAGCATGTTCAAATACGATACCGAGCCGATGGAGGGCCTTGGCGGCCGGGTCGGTTACCAGCCGCGCGGCAAGGGCATGGGCGGATCGAGCGCGATTAACGGCATGGTCTACATCCGCGGCAATGCGTGGGACTATGACAACTGGGCCGAACTCGGCTGCACTGGGTGGGGCTGGGACGAAGTCTTGCCGGTGTTCAAGCGGCAGGAAGACAATGCGCACGGTGCAGACGCCTGGCACGGCAAAGGGGGACCGCTTCACGTAAGCGACCAGATCTCGCCGAGCCCGGTCGGGCAAGCCTTCGTCGATGCGGCGACCCGGCTGCAATTGCCGCGCAACGACGATTTCAACGGTGCGAAGCAAGAGGGCTTTGGACTGTTCCAGGTGACCCAGCACAACGGCGAGCGGTGGAGCGCGGCGCGCGCCTTCATCGACCCGCTCGCCGGACACAAGAACCTCAACTTGCGCACTGGCGCGCTGGTCGAGAAGATCGTGGTCGAGAACGGCCGCGCGACTGGCGTTACGATCCGAACCGGCGGGAAGAGCGAAACGCTTAAAGCGCGCGGCGGCGTGGTGCTCAGCGCCGGCGCGTTCGGCAGCCCGCAAATCCTGATGCTGTCGGGCATCGGCCCCGGAGCTGAGCTGCAACGGCACGGAATCGCGACGGTGTTGGATAAACCCGCTGTCGGCGCCGACTTGCAGGATCACTGCGACTATCTGGTCGGCTATGAGCTCGACGATCTGTCGCTGTTCGGTGGCACGCTGCGCGGCATGTGGCAGCTCGCCAAGGCCTTCGTCGAACACCGCCGGTTTCGCACCGGTATGCTCACCACCAACTTTGCCGAAAGCGGCGGCTTCGCCACGATCCGCCCCGATGCCCCCGCGCCCGACATCCAGTACCACTTCATCCGCGCGATCATCCAGAACCACGGCCGCGATAAGCTGAAGGCGCATGGCTTTTCGCTGCACGCCTGCGTCCTGCGGCCCGAAAGCCGCGGCTGGGTGCGGCTCGCCAGCCCCGATTCGGCAGTCGCCCCATCGATCAACCCCAACTTCCTGTCCGACGAGCGCGACCTCCACCTGCTGCGTGATGGCGCACGGCTGATGCACCGCATCGCTGCGACTGCGCCGATGTCAGAGCTGGGCGCGCGCGAACGCAACCCGGTCGATTATGACAACGACGCCGCCCTCGAAGCACGCATCCGCGAGGTATCGGATACGATCTATCACCCGGTCGGCACCTGCCGAATGGGATCGGACGATGCCGCGGTGGTCGATCCGACGTTGAAGGCCAAAAGCATCGACGGGCTGTGGGTTGCCGACGCCTCGATCATGCCTCGGCTGGTCTCGGGCAACACCAACGCGCCTTCAATCATGATCGGCGAACGCGCAGGCGACTTCGTCAAAGCCGCGCTTCAGTGATGGCAGGCTAGCGCCTCAACCACATCCTCGACCCGCGCCGGATCGCCCAGCGCCAGCACATGGCCATCGCTGCCAGCGTGAAGCGGATCGCCGTTCCAGTCGCACATCACCCCGCCCGCGCCTTCGACCACCGGGACCAGCGCAGCGAAGTCATGCAGCTTGAGGTTGGCCTCGCAGACCACGTCCAAATGCCCCGAGGCGAGCATCGCGTAATTGTAGCAATCGCCCCCCATCACCATCCGCTTGTGATCGGTCCGCGCGGCGAGCGCCAAGAAGTGTTCACCTTCGTGGCTGTCGAAATAATGCGGTCCGGTGGTGGCGAGCGCGGCCGCGGCCAGCGCCGAACAAGAGCGCGTGCGGACCGGCTGGCCGTTGAGCGTCGTCGGCTGCCCGGTCACCCCGAGCCAGCGCTCACTCAGCACCGCCTGATCGATCACCCCCAGCACCGGCCAGCCATCGACCACCAGCGCAATCAGCGTGCCGAAGATCGGACGGCCCGCAAGGAACGCCGTGGTCCCGTCGATCGGATCGAGCACCCAAGTGCGCCCGGTGCTGCCCTCGCTGACTCCGAATTCCTCGCCGTGCACCCCGTCGCGGCCGCATTCGGCGGTCAGGATGCGCCGCATCGCCTCCTCGGCGGCACGGTCAGCCAAAGTCACCGGCGAG
>JARXKR010000081.1 GCA_030271565.1 Pseudomonadota bacterium | reverse complement strand
TGCTCTAGCCCAGACGCGAGGCTGAATGAGCCGCCTGTCCCGATGGGGCGGGCGGCTTTTTCGCGTGCGCGCGGGGCGTGATGGGGATCACGGCGCTGGCGACGCGATCGAATTAATCCGGCTCTTCAATCCAAGCAGGAGGGTTTCAAAATGAGCAATCTGGTCGTTCCGCCGATTATGGCGACCTCGCCGGTAACAAATGTCGAAGTGACATCGAGCGATTGCAAAGTCAGCGTGTTGCAGCTCGAGATCACGCGTCTTGCTGATACCGTTCTGGGCAAGCCCGAAAAATACAATCTCGTCCCCAACGCGAAGCGGCACCTCCACCTCGATCCCGGAACGTACGTTTTCGGGATCGGCTTCATCAACGTGTCGGCACCGGCCAAGATCACGATCAATGTCAGAACCCCTCAGGCCGATCCGATGATCCCGCCGGGGCCGACGACGTTGACCGCGCCGACGGCGACGTCCGGCAACTACTCCTTACTCGTGCAAGTTTGAGGAGGCAGCCATGAACAAGCATCATATCGCGCTCTCGCCTATCCTGGTTGCCGCCGCATTGTTTTCCGCGCCGGTTTCGGCGCAGCAGGCGGCACCGGCCGCATTTGTCGGTATCACCAGCGGCGGGCAGATCAGCGCCGAAGATCGGATCGCATCGAGCGATAGCCGCCAGCATGTCACGAGTGCGCAGATCAGCAATGAAAACGATGTGCTGACTGCCAATTTCGCATTCGACCTGACGATCGCGGGGGATATCAGCGAAACGCGCAGGAATGGCGCGGTGTTCTACACGTCGAGCCTGTCAAACTTCTCGGTCAAGGCCAGCGTGCCGCTCAACCCTTCGAAGAAGGGCTCGGTGGTCGATTTCAAGACTTTCGGCAACGACGGCAAGCTGACGCTAGGGTTCAATTTCTATCGCTCGAAGCTTTTAGCGACGTCGTCTGGCGAAAGCAGTTACGTGATTTTCGCGCGCACCTGCATCGTCGAGGCAGGAGCGCAGTGGCGCAAGGATGTGCAGGTGTCGTCGCGTACTGATATCGATGCGCAGATTTCATCGGTGCTGGGTCGCTTCGACAGCGAAACCCAAGCGAACCAGCCGCTTTCCGCGTCCTTGTTCAGAGCTGCCAAACAAACGCCCGATGACGGCTTCGGGCCGTTCGCGCTCAGCACTTGTCAAGCACAGGGCACCGGCGGGATCGGCAGCTACACCGACTACGCGACCAAATACGGAGAGAAAACGCTGGGCAAAGAGGGCTACGCAGCCTGGCGTCAGCGCTACTTCGATCCGCAGGCGAGCCTGTTTATCGGGGCCGAGGCCAGCCTGGGCTACAATCGCTTCTCGGTGGTCGATCGGCCCAGCCTGACGATCGGGGTAAAGGATCGCGTCGGCTTCGATCTCAACGGCCACGTCGGCGGGATTTTCGGCAATTCGGGACTGCTCGTCCTGGCAAGTGCCGGATACACCCGCACTTACAAGGCCAAGGACACGGTGGATGTCTGCGGCCCGCCGGATGCAACAGGCAAATCGGTCTGTATCAACGGACAAGACGGTCTGCCTGCGCGGAACGATACGGGCTACGCCGCGGTTAGCGTCCGCAAGGTACTGTTCACCAACAAGGACGGCGAACCCATCATTGGGGTGCGGCCATCGGTAACGTTCGTCTTGGAGGATCATGCCTTCCAGTTCGAATTGCCGGTGTATATGCAGCGCAGCAGCACGGGCGGTCTCGATGCAGGGGTTCGCGCGCTTTACAATACGGGCAGTCGCAAGTTCGGGCTCGGCGCCTTTGTCGGAGTTCCTTTCTAACCTCCCGAGCGGAGCGCCCTCACCGGGCGCTCCGCCCACCCCCATCCACCAACGCCCAACCCCCATCGGCAGACGACATTGACTCCCACCCCCGCGCGCGCAAGGCAGGTTCAGCTTTGCGCGCGCGGTTTTCGCCGTGATGACGCCTGTCATACAGTGGGAGTTTTCCAGCATGAAATCACGTTTTCTGATCGCCAGTGCCGCGCTTGCGGTGCTCGCTGCACCCTTCGCCACCAGCGCGCTGATCGCGCAAGGTGCCGCTGCCACGGCCGCCACGGGCAAGCCCGCCATCGGTGCCTGGGGGGTCGACCTTTCGGGCGGCGATGCCTCGGTCAAGCCGGGCGATGACTTTTTCCGCTTCACTGCGGGCAAGTGGTATGATGCGATGGTCATCCCGTCGGACCGCGCCTCGACCGGGACCTTCTACGATCTGCGTGAGCAGACGCAGGATCAGCTCAAAACGCTGATCACCAAAGCCAAGCCGGGGACCAAAGTCGCCAGCTTCTATGGCAGCTTCATGGACGAGAAGAAGCTTGAAGCGGTCGGCCTCGCCCCGCTCAAGCGTGATCTCGTTGCAGTCAATGCGATCAAGACCAAGACACAGTTCGCCCGCTACATGGGCACCACCAACGGCCGCTTCGGCGCCAGCGTGGTCGACGTGGGCGTGGGCTCGGATACCGCCAACCCGAACCTCAATGTGCTTTATCTGGGCCAGAGCGGCTTGGGCCTGCCCGAACGCGAATACTACTTCGCCGACAGCTTCAAGAAGCAACGCGACGCCTATCGTGCCTACATTGTCCGCACGATGGGCATGCTCGGTTATCCCAACGCGGCGGGTGTCGCTGACACGATCATTGGCTTCGAAACGCAGATCGCCGGGAAAAGCTGGAAGATCGCCGATCGCCGCCAGATTGAAAAGACCAATAACCCGATGAGCACGGCTCAGCTGATGGCTTATGCTCCAGGGATCGACTGGGCGCAGTTCTTTGCCGGGTCCGCTGTGCCGGTGCAGAAGCGGATGATCGTGGGCGAAAACACCGCAGTGCGCGATATTGCGCAGGTTTATGCCAAGACCCCGCTGACCACGCTCAAGCTGTGGCAGGCATTCCACGTTGCCGACCAGGCCGCGCCGTACCTTAACAAGGCGATGGTCGACAGCCGTTTTGAATATACCAAGACGTTGTCGGGCGTGTCGGAAAACCGCCCGCGCTGGAAGCGCGCGGTCGATCTGGTCGGGGGTTCGCTGGGCGAACTGGTCGGGCAGACCTATGTTTCCGACTACTTCCCCGCCTCGTCCAAGGCCAAGATGGAAGTGCTGGTCACCAACCTCAAGACCGCCATGGCCGGCCGGATTCGCGCTAACGACTGGATGGGCGCAAGCACCAAAGCCGCTGCGGTTGAAAAGCTGAGCCGCATGGACGTGATGGTCGGCTATCCTGACAAATGGCGCGACTATACAAAGTTGGGCGTGGCCCAAGGCGACCTCTACGGCAACGTCCAGCGCACCGGCGTGTTCAACAACGCCTACCAGATGAGCTTCCTGGGCAAGGCGGTTGATCGCAAGCTGTGGGGAATGAACCCGCAGACGGTGAACGCCTACAACGGCGGGCTGGAAAACAAGATCGTGTTCCCGGCGGGCATCCTGCAGGCACCGTTCTTCGATCCCAACGCCGACGATGCGGTCAACTACGGCGCGATCGGCGCGGTGATCGGCCACGAGATCAGCCACGGCTTCGACGATCAGGGCCGCAAGATCGACGCCACCGGTAAGGTTCGTGACTGGTGGACCGCAAGCGACGCCAAGCGCTTCGACGAACAGGCCAAGATCTTCGGCGACCAGTACGCCAAGTACGAAGTCGCCCCCGGCGCGTTCATCAACCCCAGCCTGACCATGGGCGAGAATATCGCCGACTTTGCCGGGGTGCAGGTCGCGCTCGATGCTTACCACGCCTCGCTTGGCGGCAAGGCCGCGCCGGTGATCGACGGGCTGACCGGCGAACAGCGGTTCTTCCTCGCCTATGCGCAGGTGTGGCGTTCGAAGGCGCGTGAAGACGCGCTGCGCAACCAGGTCGCAACCGATCCGCACAGCCCGGGCCAGTTCCGCTCGTATGGTCCGCTGCGCAACGTCCAGGCGTGGTATGACGCCTGGGGCGTGACGCCGAACGACAAGCTGTACATCGCGCCGGATAAGCGCGCGAAGATCTGGTAAGCCAGACCTTGCGCTAAATCATTCAGCTAATACTCAGGGGGTAGCGGCAACGTTGCCCCCTGAATTCATTCAAGGAAACTCCCCCATGCGCAAGTTCCCTCTCGTTTCCCTCGCCGTCCTGGCGCTCGCCGGCTGCGCCGCGGCTGACAGCCAGACCGCCGCCACGCCGATCCCGACCGCCACCCCGGTCGCCTACAATCCCCAAATCCCGCAAGGCACCGGCATTTTCGCTGAAGCCTCGACCCTGCCGTTCCACGCGCCCGATTTCACCCTGATCAAAGACAGCGACTACCAGCCGTCGATCGAGCAGGGCATTGCGATCCAGCTTGCCGAAGTCGCAGCAATCGCCAACAACCCCGATGCGCCGACTTTCGACAATACCATCGTCGGACTCGAAAAGTCGGGACAGATGCTCGGCCGAACCTATTCGGTGTTCAGCGCACTGACCGGCGCCAACACCAACGACACGCTCGATGCTATCGACACCGCGACCGCGCCCAAGCTGGCGGCGATGCGCGATGCGATCACGCTCGATCCCAAGTTGTTCGCGCGCGTCAAGACACTCTACGACAACCGCGCCAGCTTGAACCTCGATCCCGACCAGCTGCAGGTTCTGACGCTGCAATACCAGTCGATGGTCCACAACGGCGCCAACCTCAATGACGCCGACAAGGCCACGCTGACCGCGATCAACGGCGAGCTGTCGAAGCTCTCGACCGACTTTTCGCAGCGGCTGACCAAAGGCACCAAAGACGGCGCGCTGGTCGTCACCGACAAGGCCAAGCTGGCCGGGCTGAGCGACGCGGACATTGCCGCCGCCGCCAAGAACGCCGCCGATCGCGGCCTGCCCAAAGGCAGCTATGTGCTGGCGCTGCAGAACACCACCCAGCAGCCACTGCTCGCCAGCTTGACCGACCGCGCGACCCGCCAGGCGCTGTTCGAGCACAGCTGGAACCGCTCCGAACGCGGCGATGCCAACGATACCCGCGCGCTGGTCCAGCGGGTGGCGCAACTGCGCGCGCAGAAAGCCAAGCTGCTCGGCTTCCCCGACTACGCCAGCTTCACGCTCTACGACCAGATGGCCAAAACCCCGACCAATGCGATCGGGCTGATCAGCCAGATGCTGCCCGCAATCGGCAATGCCCAGCGCCGCGATGCCGCCGATTTGACCAAGCTGATCAAGGCCCAGGGCGGCAAGTTCGCGGTCACCCCGGCCGACTGGGATTTCTACGCCGGCAAGCTCAAGAAGCAGCGCTACAACATCGATGAGAGCGAGGTGAAGCCTTACCTCGAGATCCACAACGTGCTGGAAAATGGAGTGTTTTACGCCGCCAACCAGCTTTACGGCCTGACCTTCAAGAAGCGCACCGACATCCCGGTCTATCAGGAAGATGTCACCGTCTACACCGTCTACGATGCCGACGGCAGCGAGCTCGCACTGTTCTATTTCGACCCGTGGAAGCGCGACAACAAGTCGGGCGGGGCGTGGATGTCGACCTTCGTCGATCAGTCGGGGCTGATGGGCACCAAGCCGGTGGTGTTCAACGTCGAGAATTTCACCAAGCCCGCCGCCGGTCAGCCTGCGCTGATCAGCTGGGACGATGCCAACACCATGTTCCACGAGTTTGGCCACGCGCTCCACGGCATGTTCTCGGACCAGCGCTATCCTTCGATCGCGGGGACCAACACCGCGCGCGACTTTGTGGAATTCCCCAGCCAGTTCAATGAGAACTGGATGACCGATCCCAAAGTGCTGGCGAACTTCGCCAAGCATTACAAGACCGGCGCACCGATGCCCGCCACCTTGGTCACCAAGGTCCAGAACGCCAGCAAGTTCAACCAGGGCTACGCACTGGGCGAGGTGGTGACCGCGGCCTTGCTCGATCTCAAGTGGCACGCGCTGCCCGCCGATGCCGGGCCGCAGGATGTCGATGCGTTCGAGGCCAAGTCGATGAAGGAACTGGCCGCCGACGGGCTCGACGTCAGCGACGTGCCGACCCGCTACCGCTCGAGCTACTTCCGCCACATCTGGGCCAACGGCTATGCGGCGGGGTACTACGCCTACACCTGGACCGAGATGCTCGATCACGATGCCTTCGCCTGGTTCCAGGCCAACGGCGGGATGACCCGCGCCAATGGCCAGCGTTTCCGCGACCTGGTCCTGTCGCGCGGCCACAGCCTCGATTACGCGGTGATGTACCGCAATTTCAGCGGCCGCGATCCGAGCATCGAACCGATGCTCAAGGCCCGCGGGCTGAAGTAACCAAAAAGATCCTCCTCATTTTGCGAAGCCAAATGGGGAGGTGGATCGCCGAAGGCGAGACGGAGGGGTATCGGGGCTCGCCTTGATACCCCTCCGTCAGTTCCTGCGGAACTGCCACCTCCCCATTTGCACTTCGTGAAAATGGAGAGGACCTAATAATTTGGGGACTGTCCCTAAATTATTAGCGCCCGCCCGCCGGGTTCGCCGAGCCAGCGCGCCTCTATCCCCCAGGCGCGGCGGATCGTCGCGAGGTCGAGCACCGCTTCGGGTGGGCCATCCGCCAGCAGGTGCCCTTCGAACAGCACCAGCACGCGGTCGGCATGGTTCATGGCTTCGGCGAGGCCGTGCATCACCATGACGATCCCGATCCCCGCACGCGCAGACCCGCGCAGCACCCCAAGCAGCGTTTGCTGATGCGCCAGATCGAGGTTGGCGAGCGGTTCATCGGCGAGGATCCAGCGCGGCTGCCCAGCCAGCACCCGCGCCATCAAGGCCCGCGCGCGTTCGCCGCCCGAGAGGCGCGAGACCGGGCGGTGGCGCAGGTCGGTGAGTTCCATCGTCGCCAGTGCGGCTTCAATTGCCATGCGGTCCGCCTCCGCACCGGCGCGCCATGGCAATCGCCCCAGCGCAACCAGCGTCTCGACCGAGACGTCCCACGCCACTTCGGGCGATTGCGGGAGGTAACCGATCGCCTGCGCGCGGATTTGCGGTGCAAGGCTGGTAAGCGGGCTTTCGCCCACCATCACAGTGCCACTGTCGGGCGCAAGCAACCCGGCCAGACAAGCCAGCAATGTCGACTTGCCCGCACCGTTGGGGCCGACAATCGCGGTGATCTCGCCGGGTTTCAGCACAGCGCTGACCTCATCGAGACGACCGGTGAGGCGAAGGTGTTCGGCCCGCAGCATCACACCAGCTCCCGCCGCAAGCGCAGCAGCAGCGCGAGGAAGAATGGCGCGCCGAGCAATGACAGCGCGATGCCGAGCCGAAGCTCGCTTTGCAGCGGCAGAACCCGGCACAGCGCATCGGCGACCAGCACCAGCAGCGCCCCGGCGAGCGCACTCGGTACGATCAGCTGCGATGGCCGCGCATCGGTGAAGCGGCGCAGCAAATGCGGCACGATCAGTCCGACAAACCCGATGATCCCCGCCGCCGCGACGCTCGCGCCGACGGTCAGTCCGATCCCGCCGATCATCAGCCACTGCAGCCGCCGCGGATCGACCCCGAGCGAGCGTGCCGCCTGCTCGCCCAAAGTCAGCGCATCGAGCGATGGTCCGGCGCGCCGCAGCAGCACGATCCCGGCGAGCGTTAGCGGCGCGGCAATCACTACGTCGTTCCAGCTACGGTCGCTTAATGCCCCCATCAGCCAGGTGACGATCTCGGACATGGCGAAGGGGGTTGGCGAGAGGCTGATCGCGAGGCTCATCATCGCCCCCGCCAGGCTGGCGATCATCATCCCCGCCAGCGTAAACAGCAGCGCCGAGCCGCTGCGCCCGGCGATCAGGCTGAGCAAAGCCATCGCGCTTCCCGCGCCGAGCAAAGCGAACAGCGGCAGCAGCCACGGGGTGCCAGCAAGGCCAGTCCAGAAGCTCAACACCGCGCCCAGCGCTGCGCCGGGGGCAATCCCGAACAGCCCCGGATCGGCGAGCGGGTTGCGCAGATAGCCCTGCATCGCTGCGCCCGCTGCGCCGAGGCCAGCGCCAAGGATGAGCGCCAGAACGCTGCGCGGCAGGCGCAATTCGGTCAGGATGATAAGGGCGTTTGGCACCGGACTGGCGAACGGATCGATCCACACCCGGCCCGCGAGCAGCGAGAGCGGGAAGGCGATGGCGAGCGCCAGCAGGAGGAATGCGATGGGGCGGGTCATTTGGTTGGGCCAGTTTCGCGCGCGGCCTTCGACAGGCTCAGGCTGAGCGGGCTTTGGGGTGACCCCAACATCCGCTCATGCTGAGCTTGTCGAAGCACACGGGGTGAGGTTTGACCCAGCTCCCGCCGCACTGCCGTCAGCCGCGCAACGGTCTTTGGAATGCTCGGCCCGCCGCACCACAGCAGTGCCGGATTCAACGGGGCGCGCAAAGTGCCAGTCAGTGCGCGCAAGGCCGGGTGCGCGAGCATACGGTCCTCGTTGGCGAGCGGATTGCCCGCGGTGAAAATCACCCGCGGCGGCGCGGCGAGCATTTGCTCCAGCGGCAGCAGATCGGCCTGCTTCAGTCCGCGCAGCGCAGCGGCGTTGGTAAACCCGGTGCGCGCCAGCAGGTCGGCGATCAGCGTCCCCTGCCCCGGCACCATCCCGCCCGACTGCCAGACGATCGCGGGCACGAGCGGCCCCGGCGGCGGTGCTGCTTCAGCCAGCGCGCGGTCGATCTGCGCATTGAGCAGGTCGGCGCGTTCGGGATGTCCGGCCAGTGCCGCGATTTCGCGGACTTGCGCTTTGCTTTCTTCGACCGTGTCCGCAACGCCGAACGCGGCAAACCGCAAGCCCATCTGGGCGAAGGCGGCGCTCGTCGCGGGCGGGGTAAAGGTGCTGCCGATCACCAATGCCGGGCGCAGCGCCGCAACCTCTTCGACCGCGCCACTCACTGCCCGGAACCGCCGCGCCTTGGCTACATCCATCGAACTTGCGGCGGGATCGCTGCTGTAGCTCGACAGGGCGAGTATCTGCGCGGGGTCAGCAACTTCAGCGAGGATTGCGTCGGTGCAGGGGTTGAGGCTGACGATGGTAGTGGGGGCGGCGGGTTGCGCGGGGGCAGGCGCGCAGGAAGCGAGCAGGAGCGGTAAAATCAACAAGGTCCTCTCCATTTTCGCGAAGCGCAAACGGGGAGGTGGCAGACGCCGTAGGCGACTGACGGAGGGGTATTGCGGCAAGGCCGATACCCCTCCGTCACGCGCTACGCGCGCGCCACCTCCCCGTTTGTGCTGCGCAAAAACGGAGAGGATCGAAGGCAAGGTGGCGATCAAAAACTTGCCCTTATTCCGCCGTAAGCCGAGCGGCCATAGGTCCCATACCCGGCGACCGTCTGGTACGCCGCGTCGGTCACATTCTCCACCCGCCCATAAAGCTCCAGATGTTCGCCCAGCGGCATACTCGCCCGCAAAGTCAGCAGGCCATAGCCATCGAGCTTCCCGCCGATATCCAGGCTGTCGCTCACCATCCGCACATCGGCCCCCAGTTTGAGGCCCAGCAGCGGTGTGGTCCAGTCGGCCGATACGCTCACCATATGGCGCGGGCGGCGGGCCAAATCTTTGCCGCTGCCGCGGTTGGTCGCCTCGAGGTAAGTATAGGCGGCAGAGACCGTGACGTTGCCGTCGATCCGCGCCGAACCTTCTAGCTCCAGCCCTTGCGCGCGCGCTCGGCTGATGTTGAAATAGCCGGTGGGCGTGACGTAGTCGATCAGGTCGCGGCTATCGCGGCGGAACAGGGTGGCGGCGAGATGAAACCGCGCGTTGCGATCACCCAGTTCGATCCCGGCGTCGAAGGCCTCGCTGGTTTCCGGCTTGAGCCCAGCATTGCCGCCATAGCCATAGAGCTGGCTCAGCGTCGGAGCCTTGAACCCCTGCCCCCACGATGCCCGCAGCCGCCAGCCGTTGCCAAGATAGTAGCTGCCGTTGGCGCCCAGTGTGGTGTGGC
>JARXKR010000080.1 GCA_030271565.1 Pseudomonadota bacterium | reverse complement strand
GCCATTCTTTCGGCGTTATGCCGCGCGCTCAGCGATGTAACCGAATAATCATTTTAGGGCGGCAATCTTGAGCTACCTAAGTGCAGGGATCGACAAGCCTTCACACCTGCATCCTCGAATGGCCGGATAAGTCTCTTCGATAGGGATCGTGCCAATGTAACGAGCGTCCAAGTGAAATTTCTCATGCCCCACAACCTCGTGAACATAGTTCATCTGGATGTTGTGATGTTCCTGTCTGGTGAGCAAAGTCTTGAATGCTCCACGGAAGCCATGGCACGAATTTCGCGTCGGGCCCCCGGATCAAGAAAACCTGCGAATATTTTGGGGATGGCGGTTTGGCTGAACGATCTGATCATGGCTCCATTCGACCAAGCGGCATCATCGGTCTCGTCGCGGCCAGCTGGAGCCTTCCAATCTTCGAAAAGACGATTGAAATTTCTGGCTCGAGCACGCTCTACAAATTCGGTAAATCCAAGTTCCAGCAATTGGTCCAACACGCCGAGAGTATTGGTAGGTAGCTCCACGCAGTGTGACGTGGGTTAAAGTGCGTGCCAAATTCAATTTCCTTAATGTAGCACGCATTTGTATCACGCTTGTGGGCTGAAACAATTGTCTTATCAACAACATAGCGTTTCTTAAGCAAAAAGCGCTAGCTGGTTCGAACCCAGCAAGGCTCGCCACGTTTTTCAAAACAGCGTCGTCAGCCCATAGAACAGCGCGCCTACTGCGGCGCTGGCGGGGATGGTGATGATCCAGGCGACCACGACGTTCTGCGCCACGCCCCAGCGCACTGCGCTGGCCCGGCGGGCGACCCCGGCACCGACGATGCAGCCGGTGATGGTGTGGGTGGTCGAAACCGGGATGCCCAGCCACGAGGCGGTAAACAGCATGATCGAGCCGCCGGTCGAGGCGGCAAAGCCCTGGTGATGATCGATCTTGGTGATCCGGCTACCCATCGTCTCGATGATCTTCCAGCCGCCGGTCAAGGTGCCGAGCGAAATCGCGATGTAGCACGAGATTGCGACCCAGTGCGGCACCTGGAAATCGCCGCGCAGATAGCCGGTCGAATAGAGCAGAACGGTGATCAGCCCCATGGTTTTCTGTGCATCGTTTAGCCCGTGCCCGGTCGAATAGGCCGCCGCCGAGATCAGGTGGAGCGCGCCGAAGCGCTGTTCGGCCCCGCGCGCGGTCGCGCGGCGCATCATCCAGCTGGTCAGCGCCATGATCAGCAGCGCGAGGATCATGCCGAGCAGCGGCGACAGCACGATTGCGATCAGGGTCTTGTTGAGCCCGGTCCATTGCACCCCGCCAAGGCCCGCATGCGCTACCCCGGCGCCGATCAAGCCGCCGACCAGGGCATGGCTCGATGATGAAGGAATGCCCTTGAGCCAGGTCACCACGTTCCAGAAACTTGCCCCGATCAGCGCGCCGAACACTACTCCAGGCGTAATCAGGTCCTTGTCGATCAGACCCTTGCCGATGGTATCGGCAACCTTGTGCAGCGAGGGAAAGGCGAGTGTCAGGAAGTAAGCCGCGAAGTTGAAGAAGGCGGCAAAAGCAACCGCCTGAACCGGGCCGAGCAAGCGGGTCGCGACCACGGTGGCAATCGAATTGGCGGCATCGTGCAACCCGTTGAGATAATCGAACGCCAGCGCGATCACGATCAGGCCGACCAGCAGCGGGATAGCAAGTTCGTGCATCAGGCGTGATCGATAACCAGACCGTCGATCTCGTTCGCGATGTCCTCGAAGCTGTCGACGATGCGTTCGAGATGCTTGTAGATCTCGCGCTTGACGATGAACGCCATCGCCCCGCTGGGCTCACCCGAATGGCGCAGGTAAGCGGACTTGAGCCCGGCGCGGTGAACCTCGTCGGCATGGCTTTCCATCCGCACCAGCCGCTCGGTCAGTTCGTGGAGCCGCCCGCCGTTGGCCGAAAGATCGCGCAGCAGCGGGATCGCCTCGGACATCACCCGCGCCGAATCGATCACGATCCCGACCATGTCGGTCATTTCGGGCTCGAACTCGGTGATGTCGTAAAGGTCGACCGCATTGGCGGCCGATTGCATCTCGTCAATCGCATCGTCCATCGCGCCGATCAGCGAGGTGATCGCGCCACGGTCGAACGGGGTGAGGAAGGTGCGGCGCACGGTCTGCAAAGTTTCGCGGATGATTTCGTCGGCGTCGTGTTCGCGCTCGTTGATCTCACGGATGTGTTCGTCGCGCGCGCCGCCATTGCGAAACAGCCGGCCCAGAGCGTCAGCGCCAGCTACTATGCTGCGCGAATGGGCTTCGAACAGTTCGAAGAAATCGCCCGTCTTGGGCAGCAGTCGTTGGAACCAGGCAAACATCGGACTCACCTTCGATTTCTGCGCAACCATCGAGAATATCGATTGGCGCTTGGCGGCTTTGGAGAATTCGGCGGCATTGAAGGAACGAATCAATTGGGCCAGGTCGGGTTCGTCGACCATCTCGGCAGCCTCGCTCAGGCTGAACCAGCGCCGGGTGCGCTCGCCCGCTTCCTTCCAATCCGTCAGCTCGTGACTGACCGCGAGCGGATAGACATCGACATCGAACATCAGCGACGCGCCGGTCTTGCGGCGCTTGCGATAGCGATACTGGCCGAGCGGGATCGGGCACATCGCGCCGAGCACGCCGGCCTCTTCGCTCGCTTCGCGCGCGGCGGCAAGATGCGGTGATCCCGATCCGCTGTGGTTACCCTTGGGCACCACCCAGCGCTTGCTCTCGCGCGAGGTGACCAGCAGCACGCTGACCGCGCCATTCTCGGATCCGCGATAGGGCAAGGCAGCAATCTGGCGAATGGCGTTTGTCCCCTGCAGTCCCGACCATGCCGTAGTTGCTCGTCGCAGGAGTGCAACATTGCTGTCACAAATCCCCACAGGTGGGTGTTCAGTCCGGATTATCCCACCCAACGGCGATCATCCGGATATCGTTGACGTTGGTGCGGGTCGGCCCGGTCACGACCAGACTGTCCAGCGCCTTGAACAGGGCATAGGTGCGGTGCGCGGCGAGCGCCTTGGCCAAGGCTTCGGGTATGGCATCGCCGGCCCGGACAAAGCCGCCGGCATTGTCCTCGGTTCCGTCGATCCCGTCGCTGTCGGCGGCAAACACTGCGATCGGATCGTCCGGCGCAAAGGCCGATAACACCCCGGCCGCATACTCGAGGTTGGGTCCGCCGCAGCCATCGGTGCTCGCGCCGGTCACGGTCAGTTCGCCGCCCGAGATCAGCAAGTGGCGTCCGGCTCGGCCAATCAACTCCCGGGCGATCTCGGCGTGGTCGTGCCCCACCAGGCTCGCCTCGCCGCGCAGTGCGGCGCCGAGGTCGACCACGTTCCAGCCGTCGGTTTGGGCGCGGTGGCGCAGGGCAGCCAGCGCATTGGCATTGGTTGCCAGAGTAATGACCTTGTGCGGGGGGACCTCGTCAGGACGATTGGCGTGGATTGCCGCGATGGTTGCGGCCGAGGTCGTCCAGCCAGACTGCTCAAGCACCGCCAACGCTGCTTCGGGCTCAAACGGCGCGGCGATGCTCGGACCCGAGGCGACCAGCGCCGGATCGTCGCCAACCACGTCCGAAATGAGATAGGTGTGAAGCTGCGCCCCGCGCGCGCCAGCCAGCGCGGCCAGCCGTCCGCCCTTGACCCGCGACAGGTGCCGGCGGACCAGATTGATCTGCTCGATCGGTGCACCCGAACGAATGAGATGATCAGTGATCGCTTGTTTCTCGGCAAATTCAAGTCCGACTGCTGGCGCGCACAGCAGGGCCGAGCCGCCGCCCGAAATCAGGAATAGCACCCGGTCGGTTGGTCCGGCCTGCTCGGCCAGTGCCATGATCTTTTGCGCAGCATCGCGCCCGGCGGCGTCGGGGACTGGATGGCCCGCTTCGACCACATCGATGCCGGAAATAGCTTCACCGACCCCGTGGCCATGCCGGGTCACCACGCAGCCGCGGACCTCGCCGAGAAGCTCTGCCCGCGCCACCCGGGCCATTTCTGCCGCTGCCTTGCCGCAGCCCAGCACGATCGTACGGCCAGCGGGCGCGTCCTGCGGCAGGCGCCCGGGCAGAGTCGTCGCTGCACCCGCCGCAGCAACGGCATCGAGAAAATAGTCGGTCAGGGTCTGGCGCAGGTTCACAGCTGGAAGGCTAGGGAGCGGAGCTACTTCGGGCAAGCTGCCGATCCCGGCACCGAACCCGCAAAAATAATGTCCCCCGCAACTTGCGCTGCGAGGGACTAGTTATCTTGAACACGTACAAGGCGGGGGGGCGGGAGGGGTTTGCCGTTGCACGTGTCAGAGATAAAATGCCTAAAGCGAAAAACGGTTCCCGGGAATTCTAAATATATGGACGGATGCCTCCGCCGCTGTTTTCGTAGTGCGCGAAATCGCACGCAGCCTCCATGTCGGGAATGGAGATCGAGGTCAGCGACCAGTTGACCAGCCCCTTTTTCCGCAATGCCTGGAGGGTGCGATTGGTGTGAACCAGGGACAGTCCCAAGGTATCGCTGATCTGGCCCTGCGTGACCGAAATTTGCAGAGTGCTTTTTTTGACCAACCCGGTGGCAATGCCGCGTTCGATCAGGAAGATCGCCAGATAGACAATCCGTTCCTGCGCGGTGCGGCGCCCGATCGACACAAGGTGCTCTTCCAGCGCGCTTTCCTCTTTGGCCGCCAGCCAGATCAAGTCGTAGCCCAAACGCGGTTGCTCAGAGAACAGCTCGACGATTCTGTCACGCGAGAAAACACATAGCGTCGCATCGGTCAGTGCTTCGCAGCCGTGCAGCAGCGGGTCGTCCATCGCGCCCTGCAACCCGATCAAATCGCCGGGAAAAACGAAGTTGACGATCTGTCGGCGGCCATCCTCAAGGATGCGGTAGCGAAACAGCACGCCCATCAGCAGCGTGTAGACGTGCGGGCTGATCGAGCCCTGGACCAGCGACTGGGTCCCCCTGTCGATCGTGAACTCGCCCTGCTTGAACCCCTGCATGAATTTGAGTTGGCCGTTGTCGAGCGGGCGCAAGCCCTCGCATTCGAGCAAGGGGCATTCGATGCAATCGCGCTTCCATTGGCTTCTTCCGGTCATCGATCACCCTGTGTCAAATGGTAGCGCGCGCCGCCAGAGCAGAGGCTATGGCACCGGCAACAAATGGAGGACAGCTAATGCGTTATCCTACCGATGATTTGCCTGACCTTGGCGGACGTACGGTCCTGATTGCCGAAACAAACCCGCTGATCGCGCTCGATCTGGCCGAAACTCTTCGTGCCTGGCGCGCGCGGCCCTTGCTGTACGACAACCTGTCTGCCGCCGAGCAGGCCGCTGCGCTTGGCGAGATCTGTGCTGCGCTGGTCGATATGAGCCAGTTTCATCAGGGACAAGCCGGACTCGTCGAGGCTTTGCAGCAACACCATGTGCCGATTGTCCTGACCACCGCTTGGCAACTGGATATCATTGGCAATCAGTTCCCTGGAATGACGATATTGGAAAAGCCGGTAAATTATGCCGTGTTGGCGCAGTGGTTCAAAGAGCTGGAACCGTGCGCCCCTCCCGGCCAGTGGTGTTGCACCGGTTAGGACGGCACCCGCCCGCCCGAGGCTTTGGTTCGGCAAGTCCTTCTAGTGATACGGTTGCTGCCGCACCGTTTCGGGGCTAGGCAGGACGAATTAAACGGGTTTATTCCCAATCGGTTCCCGTTCTGGCGATATTCGCAGGGGAACTTTTGCCTTCCAGCCGCGTTTACGCGCCAAGGAACTACGGGAGTGTGGAATACATGTCAGTGTCTCAAGCGGTCGTTGTGCATCTCCCTTATCTGCGACGGTATGCCCGCGCTCTGACCGGCTCGCAAATGGCTGGCGATGCCTATGTCCGTGCCACGCTGGAGGCGGCGCTTTCGGACCCGGATGTACTCGACCAGATCGGCCAAGGCCGGGTCGCGCTCTATTCGGCGTTCAACAAGATCTGGTCGGTCAGCGGCGGTTCGCTGCCGGGCCGCCCCGACCTGAGCGAAGGGGCATTGGCAACCGCGCAAGAACGGCTTGCCGCGATCACCCCAGCCAGCCGCCAGGCGTTGCTGCTGACCACGATCGAAGATTTCTCGCCGGCCGAAGCTGCCCAGATCATGGATATCAGCGAAGCCGAAGCGCACGAACTGGTCCTCGGCGCGCTCGAAGAAATCGATTCGGAATCGGCCACCGACGTGCTGATCATCGAAGACGAAGCGCTCATTTCGATGCAGCTGGAAGAACTGGTCGAAGGGCTCGGCCATACTGTCAGCGGCACCGCCACCACCCGCGATGAAGCCCGCGCCATCGTCGCGAGCCGCAAGCCCGGGCTGGTACTCGCCGATATCCAGCTTGCCGACGGCAGCTCGGGCATCGATGCGGTAAACGACATTCTCAGCGAATTCTCGGTGCCGGTGATCTTCATCACCGCTTACCCGGAAAAGCTGCTCACCGGCGACCGGCCCGAGCCGACCTATCTGGTGACCAAACCGTTCCTTGAATCGGCGGTGAAGGCAGCGATCAGCCAGGCGATGTTCTTCCGCTCGACCGAGGCAATCGCTTAGGTCTAAATGTCCCGCCGCAGCGCGAAGGCACCGACCTGACGGATCGGGACGGCGAAGCTGACCCGCAGACCGGTGGGAGCGAAGTCGAGCTTGATGTCCGAATGAAGCTCGCGCGAGATCACTTTTTCGATCAGGTCGCTGCCGAATCCGCGCTCGCGCTTGGTCGGCGGCGGCGGTCCGCCGTCCTCGCGCCAGTTGAACAGAAGCTGGTGTTCGTTCGAGGTCGTCCAGGTCAGGGAAACCGTTCCGGTGGCATTGCTCAGCGCGCCGAACTTGGCCGCATTTGTAACGAGCTCGTGGATCAGCAAGCCGAGCGACAAGGCATCGTTTGGGGCAACCACAGCATCGGGCCCTTCGAGCGCGATCCGCAGCGGATCAGTCTCGAAATAGGGCGCCATTTCGGTCTGAATCACCTGGACCACGCTGGTTGGCCCCCAATTTGAATGCATCAGCAGGTTGTGCGTAGCCGATAGCGCGCGGACGCGGCCGTCGAAGGTTTCGGCAAAGCTGTCGAGATCGGTCGCATTGCGGCGCGACAGCGACAGGATCGACAGCACATTGGCGAGGGTGTTCTTGACCCGGTGATTAAGCTCGCGGGTCAGGATCGCCCGGATGCCGTCCTGCTCTTCGCGGACCAGCAATTGCTGGCGGTCGAACAGTGCCTGCCGGATCGCCAACCGAACGATGTAAAGCAACAGCGAGGCGATGATCAGCCCGGCAAGCAGGATCAGCATGCCAGTCTGGCTGAGGACATTGCCGGGCAGCGTAGTCGATTTGACGATCCATTGGCGATCGGCAATCGTGATACGGCTGGTCACCGCCTGTCCATTGGCTATCGGGCTGCCCCTATGGAACAGCAACCGCGATGACGTTTCGGCTTCATCGTAGATTTCCAGGTCGAGTTGGCTCGCCGCGAGGTGATTCACCGAAGCCATGATAAAGTCTTCGCCGCGCATGGTGCCGAAGATGAAGCCTTTTACCGCGCGGTCTCCGGTCTGCTCGTAATGATCGGCGAACACCGGGGCGAACATCAAAAAACCGTAGCGCACAGGCTCATTGCCGAACCGGATTAAACGGACCAGCCCGGTGATCGCCGGTTTTCCGGTCAATATTGCCCGGTCTATCGCGGCACCCTGATTTGGCTCGGAATGCAGGTTGAAGCCCAGCAAGCGCGTGCTCGACGGGATCAAGGGCGCGATGTATTTGATACTGTAGATGGATGCTTGGGTTGCTGCGGGCGATGGCCAGACATGATACCCCGGCATACCTTCTGCCACCGCAGCACGCTCGAAACTGCGGAGGCGCTCGCCCGGAACGCGCTGTGACCAACCGAGCGCCAGGATGCCTTGATAGTCCTTGTCCGATTGCAGTGTCGCGGCGAAGCGGTCGAAGGTGGCCTGATCAACTTCAATCCCCGACCCGAACAGCGCGGCGCCGGAAATGAGATAGGCCTGCATCGCGGCGGCGCGGCGCTCAAGGTCCTGCCCCAGAGCATTGACTTGCTCGGTTACCGCGATCCGTCGTTCGACCCGGTTGGCCCGTTCGACCGACATCGCCACGAACAGCGTCGCCAAGATCGCGAGGATGAACGCCGCAATCGGTGCGACGCGCGGGTACCTGATCAGAAACTCAGAAAACCTCTGCTTCCGCAGGATGGGCACACCGTCGAGCACTAGGTTTTTATTCCATCCGGCGGTCCCTTCGAGCAGGCTCGAGATCCGCAACAAAACAAGGGAGTAAACCCACTCCGGACAGGGTCGCCGCAAAGGGAACGAATTGCCCCGTCAACCGTTCCAGCAATTCGAATGGAGAAGGATTTATGGCGAACCGCCTTACGGAGACGATTTCCGCAAGTGGTGCGTCGCGTTTCGTTCGAGCGACATCAACCGGGAAACTTGAACGATTTCAGCATTGTTCAATTGTTCCCAGCAAAAGTCGCCGCACCCGGCCTTGCTCTGCGCAAATCGCGCCTGCTGGCATGTCGGGATCGGCTCGTTGCCAACCAATTTTTGACGGACTAGACCGTGAATTACGCATTTTATGACAAGGCAGGGCAAAAGTTGACCAAGCGCGGCGATCACCAGGGACCCGCTACTGGCGGCGGCGCAGCCGGCAAAAGCCCTCAGCAGCGCGATGCTGCGATTCCGGCGCAGCCGGCGTGGGCCAAAGGCCTGCAGCGCCTATACAACGAGGTGGTCGAAGAAGCCTTGCCCGACGACTTGGCAAAGCTGCTCGATAAGCTCGACCGCGCGGCCGATGGCAAGTGAGATCTCGGCGGCTGATGCTGCCACGTTCAAACGGCAACTAGCCGAAACGATCCCTCATCTGCGCGCTTTCGCAAGGTCGCTGTGCGGTCGGCCCGATTTCGCCGATGATCTGGTGCAGGATGCGATGCTCAAGGCCTGGGCCGCGCGCGAACGCTTTGAGCCCGGGACCAACCTGCGGGCCTGGACCTTCACCATCCTGCGCAACTGCTACCTCACCGAAATGCGCCGCAACAAGTTTGTCGGCGATTATGACGAAGGCGTGGCCGAACGCACGCTGCAGGCGCCGATGGGGCAGGAAGACCCGCTCCACCTCGCCGATATGCGCCGTGCGCTGATGACCCTGCCGCGAGAACGCCGCGAGGCGATCCTGCTGGTTGGCGCGGGCGGGTTCAGTTACGAAGAGGCGGCGGCGATTTGTCAGACCGCAGTTGGCACGATGAAGAGCCGGGTAGGCCGTGCGCGCGCTGCACTCAACGAAATGCTCGACGGTGGCAACATGCCCCCGCGCGAAGGCGCGCAGGCGGTTTCGGCGCACGAATCGCTGATCAATGACCTAGCGATCGCAACCACCGGCAATCTGACTTAGGTAATCATCGCCTGCAACGTCGCGATTAGATCGGCTTCGGCGGCCGGCTTGTCGGTGCGGATGCGGTGGATGCGCGGAAAGCGCATCGCGAGGCCCGACTTATGGCGGCTGCTCGCGTGGATCGAATCGAACGCCACTTCGAGCACCAGCGTCTTCTCGACCTCGCGGACCGGACCGAACTTGGCCACGGTGTGCTCGCGCACGAAGCGGTCGAGCATCTTGAGCTCCTCGTCGGTAAAACCCGAATAGGCCTTGCCCACCGGGAGCAGCTCGCCCTTTTCGCTCCAGCAGCCGAAAGTGTAGTCCGAATAGAACGAGGCGCGGCGGCCGTTGCCGCGCTGCGCGTACATCATCACGCAGTCGGCGGTGAGCGGGTTGCGCTTCCACTTGTACCATTCGCCGACCTTGCGTCCGGCCTGATAGGGGCTGTCGCGGCGCTTGAGCATGACCCCCTCGATCGCCGCATCGCGCGCGCCTTCGCGCAATTGTGCGAGCTCATCGAAGTCATT
>JARXKR010000079.1 GCA_030271565.1 Pseudomonadota bacterium | reverse complement strand
CCGTTGATGAAATCGGGGTCCTTCATCAGCGCCTGGTGCATCGGGATCGAGGTCTTGACCCCGCCGATCACCATTTCCTCAAGCGCGCGTTTGAGGCGCATGATGCAGCCTTCGCGGGTGCGGCCTTTGACGATCAGCTTGGCGATCATGGAATCGTAGTAGGGCGGTATTTTATAGCCCGCGTAGAGCCCGCTATCGACCCGCACGTTCATGCCGCCGGCGGCGTGGTAACTGGTCACGAGGCCCGGTGAGGGGGTGAAGTTCCACGGGTCTTCGGCGTTGATCCGGCATTCTATCGCGTGGCCGTTGAACTCGACGTCCTCCTGTTTGACCGACAGCGGCTTGCCGTCGGCAATGCGGATCTGCTCGCGCACCAGATCGACCCCGGTGATGGCTTCGGTGACCGGATGCTCGACCTGCAGCCGGGTGTTCATTTCGATGAAATAGAACTCGCCATTTTCCCACAGGAACTCGATCGTGCCCGCGCCGCGATAGGCCATGTCGGCCATCGCCTTGGCGACGATCCCGCCCATCCGCGCGCGTTCCTCGGGCGTGATTACCGGCGAGGGGGCTTCTTCGAGCACCTTCTGGTGGCGGCGCTGGAGCGAGCAATCGCGCTCACCCAGATGGATCGCGGTGCCATTGCCGTCACCGAACACCTGGAATTCGATGTGGCGCGGATTGCCGAGGTACTTTTCGATATAAACCGTCGCATCGCCGAACGCGGCCTTGGCCTCGCTCCCAGCCTGGGCAATCAGCGTCTCGAGCTCGTCCGGCCCATTGCAGACCTTCATGCCGCGCCCGCCGCCGCCCGATGCGGCTTTGATGATCACCGGATAGCCGGCCTTGGCGGCGATCTTCTTGGCCTCGCCGATTTCGCTGACCGCGCCGTCCGATCCGGGGACCAGCGGCAGGCCCAGCGCCCCGGCGGTGCGCTTGGCCTCGATCTTGTCCCCCATGGTGCGGATGTGTTCGGGCTTGGGACCGATCCAGATAATCCCGTGCGCTTCGACGATATCGGCAAATTGCGCGTTTTCGGACAGGAAGCCGTACCCGGGATGGATCGCGTCGGCATGCGAGATTTCCGCCGCAGAGATGATCGCTGCCATGTTGAGGTAGCTGTCCTTGGCGGCAGGCGGCCCGATGCAGACCGCGTGATCGGCCAGCCGCACATGCATCGCGTCGGCATCGGCGGTGGAGTGCACCGCGACCGTCTCGATCCCCATTTCGTGCGCCGCGCGGTGGATGCGCAGCGCGATTTCGCCGCGGTTGGCGATCAATATCCGGGAAATGCCCATGCTTAGGAAATAACGACCAGCGGCTGGTCGAACTCGACCGGCTGCGCGTTTTCGACGAGGATTGCCTTGATCGTCCCGGCGCTGGTGGCGGTGATCGGGTTCATCACTTTCATCGCCTCGATGATTACCAGCGTATCACCCGCCTTGACCTGCTGGCCGACCGCAATGAACGCTGGACTGCCCGGCTCCGCCGAGAGGTAGCAGGTCCCGACCATCGGCGATTTGAGTGCATTGGGATCGACCGCTGCGGGTTCGGGGGCAGTTGCAGCCAGCGGAACCGCCGGGGATGCGGCCGGAGCCGCTGCCATTGGTGCGGCTGCCGCCATATGCACTGCTGCGGCATGGCGCGCGACCTTGATCTTGCGCTCACCGTCTTCGACTTCGATCTCGGTCAGGCCGGTTTCGTTCAGCAATTCGGCGAGTTCGCGCACCAATTCGCTGTCGATATTCATGCCGCCGCTGCGGCTTACGCCCTTCGTCTCGCTCATGCGAACCTCTTATCTGAAACAGGGCTTCCGCCTATGCGGCGACCCGCCAGCGAGGGCAAGCCTAAAGCGCCGCCGCCCGTTCCAGTGCGACGAGGTAGCTTTGCGGGCCGAGCCCTTTCACGCAATCCACCGCCGCCATGCCGACATAGGAAATGTGGCGGAACGGTTCGCGGGTTTCGGGATCGGACAAATGCACCTCGATCACCGGGAGTTCGATCGCGCGGATCGCGTCGTGCAGCGCGACCGAAGTGTGAGTGTAGGCCCCGGCGTTGAGCAGCACGGCGTGCAAGGCCCGGGCGCGCGCCTCGTGCAGCCAATCGACCAGAGTCCCTTCGTGATTGGTCTGGCGGCACTCGACGGTCAGGCCAAGTTCCACGCCGCGTGCAATCAGCCGCGCGTCGATTTCGGCGAGGGTATCATGGCCGTAGATCGCCGGTTCACGCGTGCCGAGCAGATTGAGGTTGGGTCCGTTGAGGACCATGACTGTACGTGTCGTCACCCGCGCGCTCCGTCTGATCGGCGTTACCACACGGGGCAATAGAGCCGCGCGGACGCTGCGCAAGTGCCTTGGCGGCGATTCAGCCTTCGGTGGTTGGCGCTGGGCTGGGGGGCGGCGCTTCGTTGGCCTTGGCTTGATCGGGCTGATCGACGTTCGGGTCTGCCTCGGCTTCGGCCTCGACCGCTCCCGCCGGTTGCGCTCGCGCAGCTTGTCCGGCGGCATGTTCGGCGCGCTTTGCGGCTGCCTCGGCGCGCAACGCCGCTGCGTCGGCCGCAGCGACCTTCTCGGCAAGATCGGCATCGCGGCCGCAGCCGCCCAGCAGTAGCGCCGGGGCGAGCAGCAGGGCGGCCAGCACGATGCGGCTTTTGGGTGCGAATTGCCTGGCTGTGGTCACGCGCGAACTCCCCGTGTACCCGCGAAAGGCAGATGCCACTGCGGCCCGCTATAAAGGCAAAAGATTACCTGAAACTAACCACGAACAGCATTTTTTTGAAGCTCACAGGTGCGGGTTTGCACGACATTCAGGTCATTCCGACCTAATTGCTCCCCTCCCCGTCGGGAGGGGCTGGGGGTGGGGGAGCGAGGCCGCCAGGCCGAGCGTCAACGCGAGCGCAGAACCCCCACCCCAACCCCTCCCCACTGGGGAGGGGCTTTTAGGGGTCATCAGAACGCAAAGGCTAGCTATCCGAACCGGCGATCTTGCCCCACTGCCGCGCGGCGGTGTAGCCAAGGTAGCCGGTGCCGAACAGCGCATAGAGCGGCTCGGGCAGGCCCGACAGGTAAGCGTTCATGCCGGCCGCGATCGCCGCTGCGCGGCCCGGGCTGAACATGGCCAGCACCCCCATGGGCAATGCCGTGAGCAGCAGGATATACATCACATAGAGAAAGCTTGGCCGGGCGCGGCTGGTCCACGGATCGCGCGAATTTGCCTCGGCCACGATCGCGGAAAGCCGCGAGTTGATCTCGGCGAGGTCCTGCGTGCCTTGCAGCTGCAGCAGCTCGAGCTTGGCTTTGTCGCGCTGGGCCTTGTCGGGAATGACTTTGTCGATGATCGAGATGACCGGTCCGATCAGGGCATCGAGAAGTGCCATTGAATTTGCTCCTTCGGTTTGAACGAAGGTGTGCAGATAACCAAATTGGTGAATGTAGGAAAACGCTTAGTCCTCCTCCTCGTCGGGGAGGGGCAATAAGTAAGAGTGGAGCGCCAAGCTCGAATGTCGGAAAATTGGTCGGGACGAGAGGATTCGAACCTCCGACCCCCACACCCCCAGTGTGATGCGCTACCAGGCTGCGCTACGTCCCGACCGGTCCACCCGCTTGCGTGAACGCAACCGGGCAGGGCCGGGCCTATAGCAGGGCGGGGGGCTGTGGCAAGCGGCTCCACACAAACCTGCGGTAAGCCCTTGAAGAGCTGCGATCAGATGCCAAATGGACGCTGCGTCCAGGGGGCGGCGCGTTGCAACAGTCAGGCATAGCTGCTAGGCGCGCGCAATTCCGCCCGCTGCCACTAGGCGCGCGATTTGACAGGTGCACACAGCAAGCCATGAACAGCGCAATTCTCCCCCTTCTCTCCGCCGCCGCCGGTGCGGGCCAGGCTCCCCCGGCGTGGCTGACCTATCTGCCCTTCGTGGCGATTTTTGCGGTGATGTGGTTCCTGATGATCCGCCCGCAAATGAAGCGCCAGCGCGAGTTGCAGGACAAGATCGGCAGCATCAAGAAGGGCGACCAGGTCCTTACCGGGGGCGGCTTCCTCGGCAAGGTGACCAAGGTCGACGACAACTATGCCGAGGTCGAGCTGGCTCCCAACGTGCGGGTCAAGGCGCTCAAGTCGACCATAGTCGACATCTTGCCGCCGGGCGGCACCAAGCCGGCCAACGACTGATCTCGCCTCCAGCCGCACAGCACTAGCCGCTTAGCGAAAGTACAAAGATGCTCGATTTTCCCCGCTGGAAACAGGTCTGGCTGTGGTTTCTGACCCTGGCTTGCGCGGTTGCCACTTTGCCGACGATCTTTGCTGCGACCGGCCAGGCCTGGCCCGCAGTGCTGCCCGCGCCAGTGATCAACCTCGGGCTCGATCTCGCCGGCGGCAGCCACTTGCTGCTCGAAGCCGATACCAACCAGATCCGTCAGCTGCGCCTCGCGCAGATGGAGGAAAGCGTGCAGGCGCGCATGGCCAAGGCCGACCCGCGGATCGGGATCGGCGATATCTCGACCAAGGACGGCAAAGTCTCGTTCATGCTCAACGATCCGAGCAAGGCGGATGCAGCGCGCGAAGAGCTGCAGACGCTGACCAGCGGCGCCGGAACCACCGGCCAGCGTGATTGGGACCTCGCGATCAATGGCGGGCTGATCGTGCTGACCCCGACCGATGCCGGGCTCAAGCAGAGCGCCGATCAGGCGATGGGCGCGGCGGTCGAAGTGGTGCGCAAGCGGATCGACAAGATGGGCACGCGCGAGCCGACGATCATCCGCCAGGGCAGCAACCGCATTCTTGTACAGGTTCCGGGCCTGAGCGATCCAAAGGCCCTCAAGGACCAGCTCGGCCAGACCGCAAAACTTGAATTCAAGCTGGTCAATACTCAGGCCACTGCGGTGGAGCGGAGTCAGGGCGTGGCCCAGGCGGGCCAGCAACTGGTGCCGTTCGCCAATCCTGAGAAGGACGGTCTGGTGCCGCTCGCGGTGTTCCGCCTGGGCGGGATCAACGGCGACCAGCTGACCCAGGCGACTGCCAGCAACGACCAGAAAACCAACGAATCGATCGTGGAAATCTCTTTCAACCAGCAAGGCGGTGCCAAGTTCGCCAAGCTGACATCGGAGAATGTCGGCAAACCATTTGCAATCATCCTCGACGGCAAGGTGATTTCCGACCCGCGTATCAATGAGCCGATCCTCGGCGGGCAAGCGCGCATTTCGGGCAGCTTCACCCCGGCGAGCGCGCAGGCGCTGGCGATCAACCTTGCGTCGGGTGCGCTGCCGGTCGATCTCAAGGTGATCGAGGAACGCACCGTCGGGCCTGACCTTGGCAAGGATTCGATCCACAAGGGCATCATCGCGATGCTGGTCGGCACCGGCGCAATCATGCTGCTGATCGCGCTCAGCTATGGCCGCTTCGGCATCTACGCCAACATCGCGCTGGTCATCAACGTGCTGATGATCCTCGGGTTGATGGCGATGCTCAGCGCGACGCTGACGCTGCCGGGGATTGCCGGCTTCGTGCTGACTATCGGCGCGGCGGTCGATGCCAACGTGCTGATCAACGAACGCATTCGCGAAGAACGACACCGCGGCCGCCGCGTGGTCCAAGCGGTCGAGGTTGGCTACACAGAAGCCAGCCGCACGATCTTCGATGCCAATATCACGCACTTTATCGCTGCCGCGCTGATGTTCCTGTTTGGCTCGGGGCCGATCAAAGGCTTCGCCGTGGTGCTGATTATCGGCATCGTCACTTCGGTCTTCACCGCCGTTTACCTTACCCGCATGTGGGTTGCCTTGTGGCTGCGCCGGGCGCGCCCGAGCGAACTCCACATCTGAAGGATCCGCACCCATGCGCCTGCTCAAGCTCATCCCCGACAACACCAACATCCACTTCCTCAAGTGGCAGTGGCCGACCACGATCCTCAGCGTGGTTCTGATGATCGGCAGCATCGTGCTGCTGTTTACGCAGGGCCTGAACCAGGGCGTCGATTTCGTCGGCGGGCAGATGGTCCGCGTAACCTTTACTCAGAGCAAGGACGCGCCGATTGCGGCACTGCGTAGCGAGATCGAAGGCCTTGGTTACGGCGAGCCGATCATCCAGACCTTTGGAGCGCCCAACGCGGTTTCGATCCGGTTGCGGCTGCCGGAAGGTTCGGACACCAACGCCGGGCTGGCCGATGCGATGTCCAAGCGGATTTCCGCAACGGTCAAGACGGCGCACGCCGACGCGCGGATCGACGGAGTGGATTCGGTCTCGGGTAAAGTATCGAAAGAGCTTGGCTGGACCGCGTTCAAATCGCTCGGTTTCGCCGCAATCGCGATCTCGATCTACATCTGGATCCGGTTCGAATGGCAGTTCGGCGTGGGAACGCTGATCAGTCTGATCCACGACGTCATCCTGACGGTCGGCCTGTTCGCGCTAACTCAGATGGAGTTCGATCTCACCGCAGTGGCGGCGATTTTGACGGTGATCGGCTATTCGCTCAACGATACCATCGTGGTCTACGACCGAATACGCGAGAACCTCAAAAAATACCGCAGGATGCCGACCGAGCAATTGCTCGACTTGTCGATCAACGAGACGCTGCACCGCACCGTGATGACCTCGGTCACCATCCTGATCGCACTGCTGTCACTGCTGTTCCTTGGGCCCAAGGTGATCTTCGCGTTCTCGGCGGCGATGATCCTCGGGATCGTGGTCGCGACCTACAGTTCGATCTATGCGGCCGCGCCGATGCTGCTGTGGCTCAAGGTCACCTCGAACAGCTTCGTCCCGGCCGAGAGCGAGCACGACCGGCAGGAACGCCTGACCCGCGAGCGCACTGCGACGCGCTGATTAACCCGCCGCGAGGTTGCGCCAATGCGCCACCAGCGCGGCGGCATTGGCTTCCCAGCTGAATTGTGCCGCGCCGGCCAGTACCTTATCGCGCGGCGGCGGGGCGGCGAGCAGCTCGTTGATCGCGCTGGCAAAGGCTGCAGGGTCGCGCTCTGCCATCCGCCCAAAGACAGGATCGGTCAGCAGTTCCTGCGCACCGGGGATCGGGGTGGTCACCACCGGTGTGCCGCAAGCGAGCGCCTCGACCCAGGCGTTGGCGAGCCCCTCGCTCGCGCTGGGCAACACGAACAAGTCAGCCGCACCCAGTACCACGGGCAAGTCAGCGTGCGGCACGGCACCGAGAAAGCGGACCCGGTCGGCGAGGCCCAGACTGGCGGTCAAACTGCGCAATTGTGCTTCGTCGGGTCCAGCTCCGGCTAGCACCAGGATTGCGTCCGGCACCTGCACCAAAGCCTCGATGGCAAAACGTTGACCCTTGCGTTCGATCAGTGCGCCGACGCAGGCGAGCACCGGACGGCCCGCTGGCAGGCCCAGTTTTGCACGGCTCTCGGCGCGGTCGAGCGGCTGGAATATCGTCCGGTCGAGCCCGGTGCGGTGCACGGTTATCTTGGTACGATCTGCGCCGAGCGTTACCAGATCGTCGGCCAAGCCACTGGAAACCGCCAGCAATCCGCTCGCACCTATCGCGGCGTCGCGCACTTGCTGGACAGTGCCGGGAGCGTGGCCCCAGTAATGAACATCGGCACCGCGGGCCTTGATCGAGCAGGGCAGGTTAAGCGCTTGTGCGACGCGCAGCGCCGCTGGGCCGTCGGGATAGAAGAACTGCGCATCGACCAGATCGAACGGCTGCTTTGCGTGCATTTCGCGCGCAAGCGGCAGGACAGCTGCCGCTTCGAGCCGGGCGTTGAAGCGTCCGCCGGTGCCTGGCAGCAGGACAAAACGTGGGCGGTAAACGCTGACCCCACCGCGTTGCTCAACCCGGTCGAGACCACGCAAAGATCGGTAACGCGGATGCAGCGAGAGCGGGAAGGGGGGCAGACCCAGCGGATTGACCATCACCAGATCGACATCGCCGCGCGCCGCCACGGCCTGCATCTGCCGCTCGACGAATACCCCGAAGTTGGGAGTGCTGGCATTGGGATAAAGTGTCGATAGCGACAGGACCCGCAGCCACTTCACAATTTGCGCACCAGCATTTCGGCGACCGCGATCCACGCCGGGCTGTCGACCACCACTTGTCGCGATCCGGCACCGGGCGGGAGGATCGCGACCCGCTGGGTATCGCGGTCGATCATCCGCCCGAACGCGAACCTTCCGCCGGGACGCGGAACCAGCACGTCGCGGTTGAGCAGACGGGGGTAGGCTTTGGGGCCGAGTTGGCGCAGCCAGACCTGATCGCCAGCCCGGTATTCGCCGCTGCTCGCGTCCACCTCAAGCGCGACCAGCACGCCTTCCCCGCCAAGCGCGCTGGGCAGGATCGCCTCGCGCGGCGCGGGCACGGCCTCGGCACCGTCCGCCGTGAGCCGCGCGACGAAACTCGGCACTTCGCTCTCTTCGCCGCGCACCAGCAGTTCGGGCTCGACCCCCAGCGCGGCAGCGATGCGGTTCATCCAGGTCAGCGACAATTGCCGCATCCCCGTTTCGAGCCGACCAATCGTCTGCGCCGTGGTCGCCGGTTTGCAACGATCCGCGACGTCGGCCAAAGTCAGCCCCTTCTGGCGGCGAATATCGCGGATGCGGTTGATCATCGACATAATCCTGTAACCAAATCGGTTTCCTGCTTTCCTACAACTATCCGAATTTGGCAAGTGCTGTGCGACTCGAAGACGGGGAAGAATAATGCAGCGCGATCTGGTCGAATGCGAACTGACCGACGAAGGCCCGGTTCGGCGGAACTCCCGCTCAGCCTCACCGCGCAAGGGTGGCCGCAGCGTCACCGTCAACATGGCCGAAAGCCCGCTCGCCTGGCTCCATTCGCGCGGGCATCTGAGCGACGTCCAGTTCGCCGCGGGAGAAGCCTTGCGCCGCGATTGGGAGCGCGCGCAGCTCGCGCCTGGGATCACCATGCGCTGGGACGCAGTGCGGGTGCAGGGCGGCGGCGGCGACATCTCGCTCACCGCCAGCGAGCGCCAGATTGCCGCGCGCGCCCGGTTCGAAGGCGCCGTCAGTGCCGCTGGTCCCGGCCTGTCGGACATCCTGTGGCGCGTGGTCTGCGCCGGCGAAACCCTGCCGCTGGCCGAACGCGCGATGGTCTGGCCGGTGCGCAGCGGCAAACTGGTGCTGCGGTTGGCGCTCGACCGGGTCGCGGGGTTTTACAGGTTGGGTTGATGGCACCGATCCCGTTCGTGGTGAGGAGGGACTGAGCACTTGCGAAGGCCCGTCTCGAACCACCATGCGCAGCGTTTGGTCCTTCGAGACGCGTCTTCGCAAGTGCTCAGCCGCTCCTCAGGACGAACGGAGATTGGAGCGTCGCAAGCCCTTC
Source organism: Pseudomonadota bacterium (assembly GCA_030271565.1). GTDB lineage: Bacteria > Pseudomonadota > Alphaproteobacteria > Sphingomonadales > Sphingomonadaceae > Novosphingobium. Next base: position 678 of record JARXKR010000079.1, on the reverse strand, counting down.
GTCGGCCCGGACCAGCGCTTGGTCGAAGCACCTGTGCAGCGCCGCCGATCAGGTCCAGACTGCCCTGTAAGCATTTCTCAGCGGGGAGCATTTCATGGATCGTCGGCATTTCATCGCAGCAGCGGGCGCGGTCGCCACGGCTTTCGCGGCCGAACCCGTCTGGGCCAAGGTCGCCGCGCCCAATGCCGACAAGGCGCTGCTCGCGCTGCTCGACGCGATGTTCAACGACGGGATCGCACGCTCGCCCGAATTCGCCACCTCGCTCGGGCTCGACAAGGGCAGGCTCGCGCCGCTGCGCGCGCAGCTTTCCCCCGCGACTGCGGCCGAACGGCACAAGGACCTCGCCCGCGCCCGCAACTGGCAGAGCAAGCTCAAGGCGATCCGCACCGCGTCGCTGTCCGAAACCGGGCAACGCTACAAGGCGCGGGTCGAATACATGCTGGGTCAGCGCACTTTGTCGGCGGGCAAGTACGACATCGATTCGGTCCAGACCCCGTACCGGCTCTACCAGCAGGGCGGGGCCTATTTCGGCATTCCCGATTTCCTCAATTCGGCGCACCCGATCAACACGGCGGCCGATTGCGAGGCGTACCTTTCGCGCGTTGCCTCATTCGCGCTGCGGCTCGATGAGGACACCGCAGGCCAGCGGATCGAAGCGGCGCGCGGCCTGATCGCACC
>JARXKR010000078.1 GCA_030271565.1 Pseudomonadota bacterium | reverse complement strand
GCCGCACCCAACCGCGCAACAACCCGCTCCTTGCCCAGCACCTGCATCACCTCAAAAAGGTCAGGCGTGTTGCGCCGCGCGGCGAGCACGATCCGCAGCGCTCCGGCAAAGTCGCCGAAATGACCGCGAAATTCGTCGGGCGCGGCCTTGAACGCCTTGACGTTGGGGGCATAGCCATAGGTCAAACCCAGTGCGCGCAGCCACTCGAGCCATTCATCGCGGGCCAAGGCAGGGTCAAAGGCTGCGGCAACTGCGCTCAGCATACCCTCGGGCGGGGCAGGCTGGAGTGCGGTCAGCGCGGCCTGTGCCTCGGGGACCAGCGCGCCATAGGTATCATCGAAGAAATAGCCGATATCGGCGGGCAGTTGTTCCCATCGCACGATGTCCTTGCGCGGGCGTTCGCCGTGGCGTTCGATGTCGAGGATCGCCTGCGAATAGGCCGGATCGGCCCCGAAATGCGTGGCAAAGTCCGCAGCATGATCGCTCGCCCAAACAAGTGCCGCGTCGAAGATCGCATCCGCGCTCATCGCGCCGACCACATCGCGCGAGACGCTGTCGAGCTTGGCCAAATCGAACAGCGCACCGGCGCGGTTCATCCGCTCGAGCTCGATCTGGAACTCCTCGTTGCTTACCCCCGGATTGGCGCCGCGCCATTCTTCAAAACGGCCGTCGATCAAGTTGAGCAGGTATTCGATCACCGCCTGCTTGGGATAACCGGCTTCCATGTACCAGCCGACCGAGGCTTCGGGATCGCTGCGCTTCGAAAGCTTGCGGCGCGACGAGCCATCGTTCTTCTCGATCGGCGAAATATGCGCAAAGCGCGGCGGGGCCCAGCCAAACAGCCCGAACATCTCGGCGTGCATCGGATAGCTGGCGAGCCATTCGTTGCCGCGCACCACATCGGTGGTCCGCATGAAGTGATCGTCGACCACGTGGGCGAGGTGATAGGTCGGCATCCCGTCCGCCTTGAGCAGCACGACGTCGGTCTGGTTGGCGGGAAATTCGATGCTCTCGCGGATCGTGTCGGGCAGGGTGACCCGCTCATCGCGCCCGCCAGTTGAGCGCAGCCGGATCACGAACGGCTTCCCCGCAGCTAGGGCCACATCCACATCCGCCGCAGTCTTGTCGCGCCAGATTGCCCAGGTGCCCCAGTAGCCCGGCGGGACCTTGTGCTTGGCCTGCGCCTCGCGCAGCGCCTGCAATTCCTCCGTGCTGGCGAAGCATGGATAAGCATGGCCCTGTTCGAGCAGCCAGCGCACGCAGCTTTGGTAAATCGGCTTGCGCTCGCTCTGGCGGTAGGGGCCGTAAGCACCCAATTCCTTGCCGTCAGCGATCTCGCCTTCGTCGGGCGAGAGGCCATAGGTCGCCAGCGAGGCAAGGATCAGCTCGACCGTTCCTTCGACTTCGCGCTTCTTGTCGGTATCCTCGATCCGCAGATAGAACAGCCCGCCGCTCTGATGAGCGACCCGGCGCGAGACCAGCGAAGTGTACAGCCCGCCGATGTGCATCGAGCCGGTCGGGCTCGGGCCGAAGCGGGTGACCTTGGCCCCGGCTGGCAAATCGCGCGGCGGGAAGCGCGCTTCCAGTTCGTCGAGCGTGAATGCGGCTTCGGGGGTAAAGATGTTACGGTTCATCGGTGCCCCTTAAAGGAATTGAGGCGGAGATAAAGCCTTGGACTTTCTTTGCCCCTCCCCGGTGGGGAGGGGTTGGGGTGGGGGTTCGACACCGGCGTGGAACCCCCACCCCTCGATCCTCTCCCCACCGGGGAGGGAAGGAATCGGCGCGGTTTGTGCTTGCACGGGGTGCAGAAACTCGCAATTGCCCGGGCATTATGACTGACGCCGAACTCATTGCCGCCGCACAGGTCTCCAAGGCCTGGCCGTTCGAGGAAGCCCGCAAGCTCATCAAGCGGTTCCCCGAAGGCAAACCGGGCGGTGAGGCTGTGGTGTTCGAGACCGGGTATGGCCCGAGCGGGCTGCCGCATATCGGCACCTTTCAGGAAGTGCTGCGTACCACGCTGGTCCGCCGCGCTTACGAGACTTTGACCGGCGGCGCGCCCAGCCGGCTGATCGCATTCAGTGACGATATGGACGGCTTGCGCAAGGTGCCCGACAATATCGAGAACCGCGCGGTGCTCGACGCCAACCTTGGACGACCGCTGACCCGCATTCCCGATCCGTTCGGCACCCACGAAAGCTTCGCGCACCACAACAACGCGATGCTGCGCCAGTTCCTCGACCGGTTCGGGTTCGATTACGAATTCGTCTCGTCGAGCGACCTGTACAATTCGGGGCAGTTCGATGACGCGCTGCGGGGTGTGCTGCGGAACTGGCAGGCGATCATGGACATCATGCTACCGACATTGCGGGCGGAGCGGGCGGCGACCTATTCGCCGGTGCTGCCGGTTTCGGCAAAATCGGGCAAAGTGCTGCAAGTGCCGGTCGCTGTGGTCGATGCCGAGGCGGGAATCGTCCGGTTCGAGGACGAGGGCAAGATCATCGAACAATCGATCTTCGGCGGGCAGGCCAAGCTGCAGTGGAAGGTCGACTGGGCGATGCGCTGGGTCGCGCTGGGCGTCGATTACGAGATGTGCGGCAAGGACCTGACCGACTCTGTGCGCGAAAGCGGCAAGATCGCCCGCGCGCTCGGCGGGCGGCCACCCGAGGGGATGATCTACGAGCTGTTCCTCGACGAGAACGGCGAGAAGATTTCCAAGTCCAAGGGCAACGGCCTGACCATCGACCAGTGGCTGACTTATGGCAGCGAAGAGAGTCTGGGCTTCTACATCTACCGCGAGCCGAAGAGCGCCAAATCGCTCCACATCGGTGTGATCCCGAAAGCAGTCGATGAATACTGGCAGTTCCGCGAAAAGCTGGCGAGCCAACCGGCCGAGCAGCAATTGGGCAACCCGGTGTGGCATCTGCTGCGCGCCAATGGCTACGCCGGTGGTGATGGTGACAAGCTGCCGGTTACTTACGGCCTGCTGCTCAATCTGGTCGGCGTGCTCGGGGCCAATGCCACTCGCGATCAGGTGTGGTCGTACCTTGGCAATTACATCGACGATGCCGATCCTGCGGCGCATCCCGATGTTGACACGCTGGTCACCACCGCGCTCGCCTACAACCGCGATTTCATCGCCCCGACGTTGCAGCGGCGCAAGCCCGAGCCGAACGAGGCGCTGGCGCTCGCCGCGCTCGACGAGGAGTTGGCCGCAACCTCCGACGATGCCACGGCTGAGGAATTGCAGACCATGGTTTACGAAATCGGCAAGGACCCGCACTTCGCCTTCGACGGCCTGCGCGACTGGTTCAAGGCGCTTTACGAGACTCTGCTCGGCTCACCTCAGGGCCCGCGCATGGGCAGCTTCATCGCGCTTTACGGGATCGCGAACACGCGGGCGCTGATTGCTGAGGCGCTGGCCGACTAACTTTCGTGCGCTATTGCGGCTCGGCGGGTAACTGTTCGGGCGGCTGTTCGAGCGCCTTGGCCGCTTCGGTGTTACCCGCGGCTTTGGCGTTCTGGTACCATGTGGTAGCCATTTGCTCGTCGACATCGACCGGCTTGGTCCCCGCTTCGTCGGTATCGACCACGACTGCGCCTTTATCCTTATACACCCCCATCAAATACATGGCTTCGGGTACTTTCGCATTGGCCGCGTATTCGAACCATGAGGCTGCAGCGGCTTCCGACGCGCTAAAGTTGTTCAGGCCCTTCTTGATAATGCAGCCCTGGAGATAGCTCGCCTTGGCATCGCCTTTGCCAGCCAACGCCTGGATTTCATTACCCGATGCACTGTTCAGTACGGTTGTTACGATGCCGCAATCGGGATCGTTCACCCAGCGCGACGGATCGATATCGGCGATGGCCTTGCTTGCCGGGTTACTGGGATCGCTGACGTTCGTTGCATCGTTCGCCGCGGCTTCTGCGGGGGCCGGGGTCGCCGACGGGGTGCCGCCCGCAACGCACTTGCTGAGGATAACGATCGCCAGCACTGCGGCTGCGATACCGCCAAGCACGGCGGGCTTCTTGTACCAAGGCTTGGCTGGTGCATCCGGTTCGACCGAGAGTAACGGTAGCGGCGCGGCGGCAATAACAGGTTCAACCACCGCCGCCTGATCAGGCGCTGCAGTGGCCTTTCCGCTCGAACGGTCGAACAAATCGCCATTGGCAGCGCGCATGTAGAGCACGGGCGTCGCCCATTCCGAACCCGTGCGATCGAGCAGGCCCTTGCGTCCCTCACTCATCGCTTGTTCGACCGGCAGGCCCTGGGCGATGCGCTTGTAGAAGGTTTCAGCGAAGATGATCGCTGCTTCGTCGGAGATCGGGAATTGCATGGCGACAACCGAGGGTACCCCGCTGCCGATCAGCGCGCTGGCGACCCCGGCAAACGGATGAAGCCCGGTCTGCTCCCCGGTCATGCCGGTGTTGCAGGCGTTGAGGAACACCAGGCGCAGCGGCTCGTCCTGCAGCCAGGTGGCAAAGGTATTGCCGCTGATCGGCTGTTCGCTCCCGTCAGCCGATTCCATGATGACCTGGCCGCCCAAGCCGCTGTCGAAATTGCCGTGGCCCATGTAATGGACCACGTGGAATTCGTCCTGGGACAATGCGTCAAGGATCAGCCGTGCTTCGGGGCGGCACTCGACGTATTCGATGTTGTCCAATGCGTCCCAGATCTTGCAGATGCGCGCCTTTTCGTCACCGAGGTTGAGCGGGCTGGTGCCCTTGGGATTGGAGACGAGCAGCAAAATCTTGAGCTTGCCGATGATCGGGTGGAGAGGGACCGAGATCGGGGTGTCGAAGGCGCGGACCACCGGGGTGTTGACTGAGACCACCAGCGGGTTCTGGTTGCGGCGGCGCATCAGTTCCCATGGCAGGCTGGCAACCTCGGCCATGCCTTCGGCGGCGAGGTTCATCGACAGGCGGATCCGCACCCCGGTCTTGTCAGGGTTGCGCTTGGCCGCGTCTTCGGCGCTTCTGAGGACTTCGCGGGTTTCGCCACTGAACAGCGCGTCGAACAGTTGCACGCCGACCATTTCGACCGACAACAGCCGCTCGGGTGGGACATCGCCCACGCTCATTCCGCGGGCCGCGGTCGAAGCGCCGAAAATCGAGGGCGACAGCTCGCTGAGTCGGAATGGCAGTTTGAGCTCTGAATTGCCTTCACCGCCATCGGCCGACTTGGCCGAAACCTGGTAATTGTCGCCGCGTGCGGGCGAGATCATCACATAAATATCGAGATATTTCATAGTCTCTCGCCCCATTTACTCGTCTTGCGCAGACTGGTTGAACGTGTCGGTCGTACAGCTCATCTGGCCGGCGAGAACATCGGATCAGCACTTCCGCGCCAGTCCGGCATGGAGCATCGTTCAACCCCGCCGGGCTGGCAATCGCTATTTAGACGCCGCCACCAGCGCTGTATTCGGACCGCATCTCGCGCAGGGTTGCCAGCAAAGCGGCATCGGAGTCCGCGTACTGCAATCGTTGCTCGATCAAGGCTTGCTGGCCGGTCTTCAAGGCGCTTTACGAAACGTTGCTTGGCTCGAGCCAGGGGCCGCGGATGGGCAGCTTTATCGCGCTTTACGGGATTGCCAATACGCGAGCGCTGATCGCCGAGGCGCTGACGGGATAACCGGCTGGCTCGCATTGTGCACTCTGGGTGCGGTCTATTGCATAGCCTTCAGCGTGGACCTGGCCGCTTGATTGCCTAGCTCAGCGGCCTTGGTGTACCACGCCTTGGCCAGCTCGGGATCGGCTTTGACCGCAGGATTGTCGCCATCGGCGGGGGCACCGGCGTCGGTGATCTGGCCCATTTGATACATCGCCGCTGGAATCCCGGCCTTTGCCGCCACCGCGAGATATTTCGCGGCTTCTGCCATTGACACCGACAGGACGGACTGCCCGTGCAAATAACTCGCATAGGCGTTGCCGTTTATTGCCAGGGCCGTGATAGATGACATCGCTAAACTGAGGTCCGTTTGGTTAGCTGCGATCGGCACCATTTCCCTCTTCACGCTGTCGAGTATCGTCCTCGGCGGATTGCCCTCGGCCCGATCGTCGGTCCAGCGGTTCTTGTCGATGACGGCCAGCGCTGCGGTGGCCGGGTTATCCGGGTCGGGGGGCGTGGTGTCGGGGACGACGACGATTTCAAGGAAAGTGTTTTTGAGATCGTTCCAAGCCCCGTCGTTTCCATGGGCAATGGCGCGGCGCAGCAGGACCCTGGCCTTGGATTCATCCTTGGCGAGTCCGGGGATTTCTATCCCCTGGCTGTCCTTTTCGCCCGGAACCCCATTGGCGTAATTGACCCCCGAGAAATGCTCGGCCAGTGCCAGGCCCTGACCGGCAGCCTTGTCCAGCCACACCGCCCCGGTCGCCCGGCTGGCGGGCGTGCCGCCAAGCCCCCAAAATTGCGCCGCGCCCAAGACATATTGGGCCTTGTCATAGCCCGCCTCGGCAAGGGCGCGAACCTGCTCGATTGATGCACCGGCCAGCACGTCTTTGGGGACGCTGTCGTCGGAATCGTTGATCCACCGCGCGGCGTCGATAGCGGCAATCGCTTTGGTCGCCGGATTGTTCGGATCGGGGACAACATTCAGCGGCTGGGCCGCTTCGCCGCCCACGGCGATTGCGGCGGAATCCGGGCTGCCGCGCCCAGACATCGCGATCGCCCCGACAATCAACACCACAGCCCCGATCCCGCCAAGAACCGGGGCTTTCAGGTACCATGGCTTTGGCGGGGGCAATGACGCCATGAAGGCTTGCGGGGCTGCAGTGTCGCCTGCCGTTTCGCCAGAGGTGGCTGCGAGGCTCTCGACGGGCGGCCCAGCGGTTTCTGCTGCTATCCCTGCCGCGGGCTTCCTCCGGCGCGACTTGGCCGCTTCCTTGGTCTGGCCGAACAATTCGCCGTCGGCGGCGCGCATGTAGAGTACCGGAGTGGCCCACTCCGAACCCTTGCTGGTCAGCAAGCGCAAGCGTCCGCTGCTCACCGCCGCATCGACCGGCAAGCCCTGCGCAATGCGCTGGTAAAAGGTCTGGGCAAAGGTAATCGCGGCTTCATCGGTGATCGGGAACTGCATCGCCACAACCGATGGAATGCCATTACGAATCAGTGCGCTGGCCACGCCGGCAAAGGGATGCAGGCCGGTTTGCTGGCCGGTCGTGCCGGTGTTGCAGGCATTGAGGAAGACCAGCCGCAGCGGCTCATCCTGCAACCAGGCGGCAAAGGTGTCACCGGTGACTAGCTGGCCGCTGCCGTCGGCATGTTCGAGCATCAGCAAGCCGCCCGATCCTGAATCGAAATCGCCATGGCCCATGTAATGAATCACATGATATTCGTGCTGTGCGAGACTGAAAAGTATGTCTTCTTCGACCGGACGAACGAAATCGACCTCAACATTGTCGAGCGAATTCCAGATCGTGCCGATGCGCTCTTTTTCCTCGCTCAGATTGAGCGCAGCCGTGCCGGTCGGGTTCGATACCAGCGCAAGGATTCTCAGCTTGCCCTCGATCGGTTGCAGGAAGACCGGCTTGGGCGTGTCGAATGCGCGGACCACCGGCGTATGAACCGAAACGACAAAGGGGGCCTGATCGCGGCGGCGCATCAGTTCCCACGGCAGGCTGGCGACCTCGGCCATGCCCTCGGCAGCCAGGTTCATCGTCAGGCGGATGCGTACCCCGGTGGATTCGGGCTGCCGCCTGGCCTCGCTTTCGGTCCGGCTGAGCACTTCGCGCGTTTCGCCCTGGAACAAGGCTTCGAACAGCTGGACCCCGAAAGTGGTGGCTGTTTCAATCCGCGCGGTCGGCTCTATGCCCACGCTCATGCCGCGATTCGCGCTCGATATGTCGAACATGACGCCCGACAGGTCGCTGACCTTGAACGGCAGCTTGAGCGCCGAATTGCCTTCGCCGCCAGCAGCCGACTTGGCAGAAACCTCAAAATCGTCGCCCCGCGACGGCGAAATATCAACATAAACATCGAGATATTTCAAAGCCAGTCCCCCCAACTCACTTGATATGCGCGCGATCGGGATTGGCTGTTGGCGTAACCCTTGCGTGTGCCGCGTGGGCCGAACATCGGACAATTTATCCGCTTGGGCCAGCCCGTGCGGGAGCATCTACCATGACCGGCACAGAGGCAATCGCTAATCGCCGCGCACCGCGGTGGGCTGCTCCGCCAGTGCTGCGCTGTATTCGCGGTGCATTTCACGCATTGTGGCGAGCGCGTTTGCGCTCAACCCGTCCCGCTGCGTTTCACGCTCGATCAGGAGGCATTGCGCCGCCAGCAAGCGTTCTGCTTCGGCTGGTTTGATCAGGCGCGTAGCCTCGGCAACCCGCCATGCACCCAGCATCGATGCAGTAAGCACGCCCATCGCCGCATTGGTCTCCACCTCGCGCGGGGTGGGGAGGCCATGCTCGCCGGCCTTCATCGCTTTGACGATTGCGGCTTTCCAGCGCGCGTCGGCTTGCGCCTGCGCAACCGCCTCGGTGCGGGCAGCGAGCATGGCCGGGTCGACGATGTCGCTGGCAATCACCAGCGGCGCATGCGGCCCGGTGTCGCAGCGAAAGCCGGGGGTGGAAGTGAAGGCGTCGAGATCGCGAACAGCCGCTGCCGCCGGCCGCGAATAGTGCAGCGGCACCGAGCGGCATGATAGCGGACGGCGTGCGTAAATGCTGCAGCTGTCCCCCTCGAGCGCAGGGCATGAACCGGTGCCCAGATCGAGCGGCAAGACCGACAGGCTGAGGTATTGGGAGTATTCGACTACCTGGCTGCCGCGTTGCACCTTGGCGGGCCACGACGCCGCAGCAAACTGGCCGAGCAGCCGCTTGCGCTCGTAAAACTCTGCGCTCGCCAGTTCGCGCGGCAGGTCGCTGACGTAGTCGCCCAGGCTGCGCGGCAGGCTGTAGATCCGCAGCATCAGCCGCAGCACGAACATGTCCGCCAGCGCTCCGGCCTCGCCCAGCTCAAGCTCGGGCGCGCGGTTGCAGCAAGCACCGCATTGGGTGCAGGCAAAGCGGCGCTCGGGCGCGGTCAGGCTTTCTGCGCGGCGATCCACCGGTCGAGCTTGGCCTCGAGGATCGGCAAAGGCAGCGCGCCCGAACCGAGCACCTGATCGTGGAACCCGCGAATGTCGAACCTGCCAGCGAGCTGCTCTTGCGCCTTTTTCTTCAACCGCTGGATCGTCAGCGCGCCGATCTTGTAGCCCAGTGCCTGCCCCGGCCAGGCGATGTAGCGCTCGACCTCGGCGGTGGCATCACTGCGGCCCATGCCCGAATTGGCGAGCATGTAATCGATCGCTTGCTCGCGGCTCCAGCCCTTGGCGTGCAGTCCAGTATCGACCACCAGCCGCATCGCGCGCAGCATCTCGTCATCGAGCGTGCCCCAGTGTTGCATCGGGTCCTTGTAGAACCCCATGTCGTAGCCGAGCGTCTCGGCATAAAGCGCCCAGCCTTCGACATAGGCATTGTTGCCGCCGAACCGCTGGAAGTCGGGCAGCGAGGTATCTTCCTGTGCGAGGCTGATCTGGAAGTGATGCCCCGGCGCGCCTTCGTGCAGGAACAGCGTGGTTATGCCAGTCAGGAACCGGCTCGGCAGATCGTAGGTATTGTAGAAAAACACCCCGGGCCGACTGCCGTCGGGCGAACCCTGGTTGTAGCTGCCGCCAGCCTCGTACTTCTCGCGGTAGGCGGGGTAGGGCTGGATCACCAGTTTGCTGCGCGGCATCCGGTTGAAGTATTTGGGCGCCTGCGCTTCGACCGCTTTGGCGACATGAGCGAAACCCTCGGCCAGTTCCTCGCGGCTCTTGGGATGGAACCGCGGCGCGGTGCGGATGTAATCGAAGAACCCGCGCAGTTCGCCGGTGTAGCCGAGCTCGCGCGCAACCGTCGTCATGTCACGCTGGATCCGCGCTACTTCGCTGAGGCCCAGCCGGTGCACCGCATCGGGTTCGAGCCGGAGCGTGGTGTGCTGCGCGATCTGCAGCTTGTAGAGCCCGGTGCCGCCCTTCATCGCCGAAATGCCGACCTGTGTACGCGCGGCAGGGAGATAGTCTTTGGCGAAGAAATCCCGCAAACGGCGGTAGGCGGGATAGACCTGATTTGCGGTCACTGCAGTGTACTGCGCGGCCAGCGCGGCGCGGCTCCCCTCGGGGACGCCGACCGGAAAATCGCGCACCGCCGAAGTGAACGGCGACCCGCCGGGCGGCTGGGCAAGCAGCGCGTCGATCTGGCCGATCATATTGGTCACGGTCAGTCTCGATTCGACCACCCCGCTGTCGAGGCCTTGCCGGAACC
>JARXKR010000077.1 GCA_030271565.1 Pseudomonadota bacterium | reverse complement strand
GTATAGCCGCCGCAATCGGAATGGCTGTAGGCATTGCCGACCAGGCCAGAGGTCAGCGCAGCCGTGATGACCGTGCCGATCCCGTCGTGCCGGGTGAAATCGACCGACTGGTCGCCTGCCCACAGCAACGGGCAATGCGCCTGCACGCCCGAAAAGCCCGCGCGCATGAAGAACAAGGCTTTTCCGGTCTGGCCGCGGCTGGCCAGCGCAGCTTCATTGACCTGCGCCCACAGGACCGGCCAGCGGTTGTGCATGTCCATCGGGTCCGAACCGTCATGCAGCCGCACGTCGGTGGGGAGGTATTCGCCGAAATCTGCCATCCATCCGGCGATCCCGATATCGAGCAATTCGCGCCCCAGGACATGCTCGGCAAACCAGTCGCGGGTTTCGGCGCGGGTGAAATCGAGCACGCCTGCATCGAACTCGCCGAAATCCACGAGGTAGGGCTCGTCGCTGTCCCGGCGCAGCGCAAAGTGGCCCGCCTCGCGCGCTTGCTCGTACAGAATGCCGTCACTGGCCAGATAGGGGTTGGCATAGGCGAGGAATTTGATCCCGCGCGCGGCAAGCGCTACGATTCGCTCGGGCAAGTCGGGGAAGCGCTGATTGTCGCGCCGCCAGTCCCAGAACAGCCGCCGCCCGAAGCTGGTTTCGCGCAGCCCGGCCCAGTCTTCGCACCACAGTCCGGACACCGCAGCCCCGGCCGCAATGAACGCCTCGAGCCGCTCGAAACTGCGCGCACCGTCCTTGAGCCCGACGATCGCGCCGCCAATTGCCCAATCGGGCAGCGGCGGCTGGCGGCCGAACCTGCTGGACAATATGCCGACCAGATCCTGCGGGCCCTCGGCAGCAAACAGTTCGAACCGCGCGCTATTGCTCCAGACCTCGATCCGGTGTGCCGCCGGGTCGGTAAAATCGAGCACAGAATAGCAGCTCGCGTCGAGATGCACCGCGTTCCAGCGCGAAGTGAGGAACGTGGGCTGCGGGTAGTTGGTGGTCCAGTAATCGCCCCCGGCCATCCCGCTGGCGTCCATCGCCTGCGTCAGCTCGGTCGACTTGTCGCGGCCCACTCCGGGCTCGCTGGTCCACATCGGAAAGGCCCGGCCATTGAGCGCCAAGTAGCTCATCTGCTCGCCCCCGCCCCACACCGCGTCGCCCGGCTCGGCGTGGAAGCGCAGCCACAACCGGTCGCAGTCAGGATTGCTCGCCTTGACCACCAGCGCGCCGCCCTCAATCCGCAGCTGCGCCACCTCGGCCCCGATGTGCAGCAAATATGCGGTGTTGTGCCGGACCTCCCATTCAGCCGGTTCGATGATATCCAAGGGATTGTCTTCAATGCGGAAATTGCCGCGCAGCATTGACACTTGCGGTGTCCCGCGCGCCAGTTTGAGCATCGGCGCAGCGCGGCGGTGGCGCGCGATCAGGCGGTCCGCCAAAAGCAGATCGAAGCCCTGTTCATCCTCGCAAAACCGCAGTTCCACGCCGCGTTTTCCTCACCCAAAGCCGCCTGTTGATTTTTTACCACAGGCTTGGCGGTAAATATGACACCGCTTGACATATCGGCGATGTCGACGCAATTCAAGCGCTCTGACGATGCTTGCACAAGCCGCGTCGCAGGATTTTTGGCCGGTCCCCGCAAAGATGCTGGCCGGCGTGAGGGAGAACAGTTTCATGAAGACCTTGCTGCGTGCCAGTTCCGCCTTGCCGCTCGCCGCGATCGCGCTCGCCGCGTTCAGCGTCCCGGCCTATGCCCAGTCAGCCGCTCCGGCCGCCGCCGATGCCGAAGACGCCGCCCCCGGCGAAATCGTGGTGACCGCGCAGAAGCGCTCGGAAAACCTGCAACGCGTTCCGCTCGCGGTTTCGGTGCTGTCGGGCGAGAGCCTGGCCCAGGCAGCGCGGCCGAGCATCGAAAGCGCGGCGCAGATGGTGCCCTCGCTCAACTTCCTGAAGTCGGGCACGACGCTGAACCAGACGATCTTCCTGCGCGGGGTTGGCACTGCAACCTTCTCGATCGCGGGTGAGCCTTCGGTTTCGACCGTGGTCGACGGGGTCGTCTACGCCCGTTCGGGCGAGGCGTTCAGCGATCTGGTCGATATCAAGCAGATGGAAGTGCTGCGCGGGCCGCAGGGCACGCTGTTCGGCAAGAACGCATCTGCCGGGGTGATCAACATCACCACCCTGATGCCCGAGCACAAGCTTGGCGGCAGCGTCGAGGCAAGCTATTTTGACCGCAACGAATTCCGCGTCAAAGGCTCGGTCAACCTGCCGCTGGGCCAGGACCTCGCCGCTCGCATGACCGGCTTCTACGGTGACTATGACGGCAATATCCGCAACCTCGCCACCAACCAGTGGGTCAACGGCTATAAGCACTGGGGCATGCGCGGGCAGTTGCTCTACGATCCCGGCAACGACCTGAAGCTCTACTTCGCCGCTGACTATCACAAGAACAATGACGATTGCTGCGCCGATATCATCGCCACCGGCCCGCTGACCGGCGCTGGCCTGCCCTCGACCAGCCTCGCTTTCAATGTCCTTCCGACCCCGCGCGGCGCATATACGCGCGAAGTGCGGCAAAACCTGGTCACCTCGACCAAAGAAACCGGTTGGGGCATGTCGATGCAGGCCGATATTGGTGTGGGGGCCAATACGCTGACTAGCATCACCGCCTATCGCAAGTACGACAACACCGAAATCCGCGACGGGGACTGGCTCGACCGGGCCTATACCTCGACCAACGGAACGACCACGACCAACTTCGGCCAACTCCATGACAGCGGTCCGCAGAAGAGCAATACTTTCACGCAGGAACTGCGCCTGACCTCGCCGGGCAATCAGGATCTGTCGTGGGTTGTTGGCGGGTATTTCTCACGCGCCAAATCGGAACGGATCTTTACCCGCCGCGACGAGGTTTGCGCGCCGATCGTCGGCGCTCCGACCAACGTCCTGATCCCGTGCGGCAGCGCCAATGCGCTGCCTTCGACCTTCCCGACCGCGACGGCGGACTTCGGTTCGACGTTCAAGAACTTCGCGCTGTTCGGACAGGCCACGGCCCGCGCAACCGATACCTTCCGCGTGATCATGGGCGTTCGCTATAGCCACGATGAATTGTCGGTGTTCCATAGCCGCAACACCACGCTGTCGGGGCCGGGCATCCAGCCCAGTTTCCCGGTGACCGGCACCGGCACCGGCGCACCGGCGACGGTGTTCACCGCATCGACCAAGAAGGACAACGTCTCGGGCAAGGTTGCCATGCAGGCCGACCTGTCACGCAACGTGATCGGCTATGTGAGCTATGCGCGCGGCTATAAGGGTCCGGCTTACAACGTGTTTTTCAACCTGACCGCGACCGGCACCAACGTGATCGACGCGGAAACGTCGGACGCCTTCGAAGTGGGCCTCAAGAACACGCTGCTGGACGGCAAGCTGACGCTCAACATCGCGGGATTTTACGCCAAGTACCACAACTTCCAGGCCAACAACCCGGATCTGGTGGCAGGCGTCGTGGTCACCCGCTTTACCAATGCGGGCGAAGTATCGACCCGCGGCGTCGAACTTGACCTCAACTATCGCCCGATGCGCGATTTCACGATCACCGGCGGGCTGGCCTATACCAACGCTCACGTCGATGCGTTCAAGGCGCCGCTCGGCTCGGCCCCGATCCCGTCAGGCACGCCGCTGGGCTTTGCGCCGAAGTGGAAGGGTGCGCTGGCAATGGATTACCGGGTGCGCACCGGCGGCTTTGCCGACGTGTTCCTGGGCAGCCAGATGAACTTCCAGTCGAGCCAGCTTTCGTTGTTCGCGGCCGATGCCACGCAGCGCCTGCTCGGCACGATCCCGGCCTATGCGCTGGTCAACGTACAGATCGGCGTGGGCGATCCTAACGACAAGTGGAAGCTGACCTTCCAGGTTCGCAACGTGTTCGACAAGGCCTATCCGGCCGCGATCATCAACGGCGGGCCCAGCGGCAGCTATCGCTACCAGATCCCGCGCGATGCCGATCGTTATTGGGGTGTGACTGGACGGGTGAGTTTCTAAGAGCCGAGCTGGGTACCAGGCGGGTCGCAACAAGGGCCCCGGCACCAGCAAGGTGCCGGGGCCCTTCGTTTGTCAGACCAGTTCGTCCTCGGCCACGATCCGCGGCACCAGCAGGTGAATCCATCCCAGCGCGAGCAGATAGGCGGCCGCAGCACCGAAGAACAACGGCTGGTAGCCATAGCCGTTCTTGAGCAGCTGCCCGGTCGTCTCCTGGATGCCGAAGCCGGCCAGGTTCCCCGCAATCGCCCCGATTGCCATCACCGTGGCGACCCGCGTCGCTGGCACTGCATCGGCCGCAAAGCCAAAGATGTTGGTCGAAAAGCCCTGATGCGCGAACAGCCCGAGCCCGATCAGCGCCGCCGCGGTCCACGGGCTTGCCGCGCTCAGCGCCAAGGGAATCGGCAGGATCACCAGCGCAAACAACAGCATCGCGGTCTTGCGCGCGGCGTTGACGCTCATCCCGCGCGACAGCAGAAGCGGGAACAATGATCCCCCGCACAGCGCGCCGATGGCCGCGAGCGTGAAGGCCAGCGCGGTCGGCCCGATCAATTGCTCCTGACTGAGGTTGAATACCTTGTGGAACAAGTCGGGCAGCCAGAAGGTGAAAAACCACCAGAACATGTCGGTAATCGCCTTGGCCCCGGCAATCGCCCAGGTCTTGCGGTCGGACAGGGCTTCACCGATTGCCGGACGCGCCTGTTCGGTCCCAGCGGCACGGGCGATGGGGTGCAAGTGCCGGGTGCCGACAATCCAGAATACAAGCCAGATGAACCCCAGCGCGCCGGTGACCAGAAATGCGGCTTGCCAGCCGTAAGCCACAGCAAACGGCACGACGGTCAGCGGAGCAACGATATTGCCGATATTGGGTGCAGTGTTGACGATACCCACCGCCATCGAGCGCAGCTTCATCGGCAGGAACTGCGCGGCCGATTTGACTGCGGCGGGGGTGTTGACCGATTCGGCCGCGACCAGCACGGCGCGGGCGGTTACGAACTGGGTAACATTGGCGGCAAAGGCATGCGCCATGCCGGCCAGGCTCCACACCGCGACCGCCGCGCCGTAAGCCCATTTGACCCCGAACCGGTCGATCAGCCAGCCGACGAAGACCAGCGCCAGCGCCGCCGAGAGCTGCGAGACGGAAGCAAAATGGGCAAATTCGGCGTCGCCCCAGCCATAGGCCTGCTCAATCGTTGGCTTGAGCAGCGAGAGCACCTGGCGATCAATATAATTGATAATCGTGCCGAAAAACATCAGCGCGATCAGCAGGCGCATTGCCCGAGTGCTGCCTTGATCGACTGCCCCTTGTACGGCTCGATCCGATGCGGGCTGGTCCATGCATTCTCCCCGTATTCGCACTGTTTAAGAGCGCTGTCCGGGTCAACATAGAGCGGCACGAACTTAAAGGAAGCCCGATATGACACCGGCGGACAAAACTGGGCAATCGTTGACCACGGCAATCGGGTCGTGAACTGCCATCGGCATATCTGTCCTACAGGGTCCATATGTGGCACTGACAGGCAAATGTTTCGTGACACCATCTTTACCCTCCTTCGGCACACCGTAACAGCTCACGCGTCATGCGGCTTTTTGGGCTTAGGCCTGTGGTCCAAGCGGTCCAAGCTTCTCTGTGAGGTGGGTGGAACAGCGCCGTGACCGCGCAAATCGTCCCCGATTCGCAGCACAAGGGCCTCGTCGCCGCGCTCCCGCAGCCGCTGCGCGATTATGCCCAGCTCGCCCGCTTCGACCGGCCGATTGGGTGGTGGCTGCTGTTCTGGCCCTGCGCCTGGGGGGTGCTGCTCGCGGGCGCGGAGGGCCAGTGGGGATTGCTCGGCTGGCTGCTGCTCGGCGCAATCGCGATGCGCGGGGCGGGGTGCGTTTATAACGATATTGTCGATGCAGAAATCGATCGCAAAGTGGCGCGCACTGCGCTGAGGCCCATCGCCAGCGGGCGGGTAAGCCCGCGCGCGGCGTGGGTGTGGCTCGCACTGCTGTGCCTGATCGGGCTGGTGGTGCTGTGGCAATTGCGTTGGCAGGCGCAACTGGTCGCGCTGGCCAGCCTTGCGCTGGTCGCCGCCTATCCGTTCATGAAACGGATCACCGGCTTTCCGCAGGCGTGGCTGGGCCTCGTGTTCACCTGGGGCGCGCCGGTCGGGTGGGTTGCGTTGCGCAGCGACCGGCTTGAGGTGCTCGCTGCGCTCTATGCCGGGTCGGTGCTGTGGTGCATCGGTTATGACACGATCTACGCGCTGCAGGACCGCGAGGACGATGCGATGATCGGGATCGGCTCTTCGGCGCTGACTTTGGGGCGGCACGTCAAGACGGGGGTGGCTGGTTTCTATGGCGGGGCTTTGCTGCTTTGGGCGCTAGCCTTCTGGTTGCTGAGACCCGATCCACTAGCCTTGCTTGCGCTGGTCCCGGCGGCGGGCCATCTTGGCTGGCAGGTGCTTACATTGGAGACCGACGATGCCGACAACCCGCTTGCAAGGTTCCGTTCGAACCGCTTCCTCGGCCTGCTCGTCGCGCTCGCCTGCTGGGTGGTCGGCAATGCGTAAGGTGTGGCTGGCGGCAGGCTTGGCATTGGCCGGTTGCCAACAGAACGCGCCGCAGCAAGAACACGCCGCGAATGCCGACCCGATCAACGCGCCCGCCAAGCCCGCGACTGCGTTGCCGCCAGCGCCGTCGCCGGCAGTTCCCGCAATTGCGCCTCCTTCCGCCGGGCCAGTAGCGCAGCATTTCGTCGCGACCGGAACCGAACCGTTCTGGTCCGCCGATGTGGCGGCCGGATCGCTGCGCTATTCGACCCCCGAAAATCAATCTGGAGCGGCGGCGACGGTGACCGAGGCAAAGGACGGCACCGGAGTGCGCTATTCGGGGACGCTCGGTGGGCAGGCGATCGACCTGTTGATCCAGCCCGGCAAGTGCAGCGATGGGATGTCGGACAAGATCTACCCCTATTCGGCCAAACTGCTGCTCGGTACCAGCACCGCGCGCGGCTGTGCGGAGCGCAAATAGGCGAATGTGCAACCTCTACCGCATGACCAAGGGCACCGCCGAGGTTGCCAGCCTGTTTGCCGTGGAGGGTGATCTGACCGCCAATTACGGCGCCGAGGTCTATCCGGGTTATCCCGGGCTGGTCGTCGCCGAGGGCCGCGTGCGGGCGATGACCTGGGGTTTTCCGCTGGTGCTGAAGGGCAAGCAGGGTCAGCCGCTCAAGCCCAAACCGGTGACCAATGCCCGCACGGACAAGCTCGACACCCCGTTCTGGCGTGACAGCTTCGCCCGGCGGCGCTGCCTGATCCCGGTGAGCCAATGGGCCGAACCGCGCGGGGCGGCGGGGCGGATGATGCGATCATGGTACGGCCTGCCCGATCAGGACCTGTTTGCGGTGGCCGGGCTGTGGCGGAGCACCGCCGAATGGGCAGATTGCTATACGCTGGTCATGACCGAAAGCTGCTTGGAGATGGACCAGGTGCATGACCGGATGCCAGTTATCCTGCGCCGCGATGACTGGGCGCAGTGGACCGAGGGCGGATTCGAGGAAGCACTGGCGCTATGCCGGACCTGGCCGGGGCCGCTCACCGCCGATCATACCAACGGGCGCTGGGTCGACGATGCCCCGATGGCCGAGCAGCCGGGGCTGCTGTGAAGAGACAGAGTGCGAACACCCCCTACCCGCCCATGCTGAGCTTGTCGAAGCACTGCTTTGTTCTTCGTGCACCGAGCCCGGCAGTTGAAAGAGAAGGACAGTCCTTCGACAAGCTCAGGACAAACGGAGGAGGGGAGAAAGTTAGAGCAGCGAGAGTTCAGGGGTAGCTGACCACTTCGAATTCGATGCCGTCCCAATCGAAGAAATAGAAGCGTCGGCCGGGATCATAATCCATATGGTTGAACGGCACCAGTCCGGCCGCGATCACGCTGGTTTCGGCGGCACCCAGATCATCGACCACCAGCCCGACGTGGTTGAGCGGCACACCTTTGACGTAGGGACCGGCGGTGCGGTCATGAGTGTACAGCGCGATGTAATCGCGCTCGCTCCCCACATGGATCGTGCGTCCACCCATCTGCGACGGCCCGCGCCAGCGCTCATGCCAGCCGCACAGGTCTTGCAGGAGCATGGACGAGCGATCGGGGTCGCTTACCGTGAGGTTGACATGTTCGAGCCAGCCATTTGCCATAAAACCGTTCCTTCATAATGCTTTGCCGTGCGATCTGCGAATCGCGCTTTACCTTTGTGCAACCTCAAGCTAACTTGAGGTCAAGCATTTTCTTGAGGAATCGAGCGATGGACCGCAACGACCTGCTCCCGATCGGCGAACTGGCGCGGCGCACCGGGCTCGCGGTTTCGGCGATCCGTTATTATGAGGACAAAGGGCTGGTTCAGGCGCTGCGCACCAGCGGCAACCAGCGCCGCTTCCTGCGCAGCGACATCCGCCGGCTGAGTTTCATCCTGATCGCACAGAAGCTTGGTCTCGGACTAACTGAGATCGAAGTCGAGCTGGCCAAGCTGCCGCAAGGCCGGACCCCGACGGTGAGCGACTGGCAGACGATCAGCCGCTCTCTGCGCAAGGAAATCGACACCCGCATCGCGCTGCTCAACCGGACCCGGATGAAGCTCGACGAATGCATCGGCTGCGGCTGTCTCAGCCTCCAACGCTGCCAACTCTACAACCGCGACGACCGGGCCGGGGCAGCGGGGCCGGGGCCGCGGTATGTGCTGGGCTAGATGCCGAGAGCCTTGCGAAGCTCTGCGTTGATCCGCGATTGCCAGCCCGGACCCATCGCCCGGAAGCTGTCGAGCACAGCACTGTCGAGGCGCAGCGTGATCTGCTTCTTGGGATTGGCGGCTCTCGGACGTCCGGGCTTGGTGAGCGTTCCGTCGGCAGGTCGGATCAGCTTCCCGCCATCAAAAACGGCGGCGCGGCGAAACTGGTCGTCGGTCCATTCAGGGAGATCGTCATCGTCCCACCCAACGTTCGAATTTGCGCTGTTCTCGGTCATTGCACTTTCTCATCGAAAAGATGCGCATGCCTCCCGAGATCGGGGTCCATGCAAACATTACCAATCGCCCTAACAGGAAGCCATAAGTGACAAATCGCTCTTCCGGATATGGATTCCTATCGTCGACATGAACGACATATAACCCTTCCAAGACTCGCAGCGTGTTGGCAAAATCTAGCCCACGCTTTTCAAGCGTCCATTGCCGCTTCGCTTCGTCCCAATCCAGATTCATAGCCAATCCCTCTCGCAATCGCACATCTGGCGAGTTGTTTGAGGCATTGCCCGACCAAGGCCGGTTTGAAAGGAACAGAATGCCAAGCTTAACCTGTTAGTAATTTATGTAACTCCATAAATTCGAAAGTCAACCCTACTCCGCCGCGAGCAGTTGCTCGGCGCTTTCCAGATCGACGCTGACCAGCCGCGAGACGCCTTGTTCGACCATGGTCACCCCGAACAGGCGGTGCATCCGGCTCATCGTCACGGCGTTGTGGGTGACGATCAGGTAACGGGTGTCGGTCTCCAGCACCATCGCGTCGAGCAGGTCGCAGAAGCGTTCGATGTTGGCATCGTCGAGCGGCGCGTCGACTTCATCGAGCACACAGATCGGGGCGGGATTGGTCAGGAACAGCGCGAAGATCAGGGCGATCGCGGTAAGCGCTTGCTCGCCGCCCGACAGCAGGGTCAGCGATTGCAGCCGCTTGCCCGGCGGCTGGGCGTAGATCTCGAGCCCGGCTTCGAGCGGATCGTCCGAATCAACCAAGGCGAGATGCGCCTGACCGCCCTCGAACAACCGGGTGAACAGGTGGCGGAAATGGGTATCGACCGCTTCGAATGCCGCGCGCAGACGTTCGCGGCCCTCGCGGTTGAGGCTGCCGATCGAGCCGCGCAGGCGGTGCACCGCCTCGGTCAGCTCGGCTTGCTCGGCAATGCTGGTGCCGTGCTTTTCCTCGGCCGTGGCCAGTTCTTCGGCGGCGACCAGATTGACCGGGCCGAGCCGCTCGCGGTCGGCGACCAGCTTGTCATGCTCGGCGCTCTCGTCGCTCGCATGCGCCACATGGTCTGCGGCGAAGGCAAAGCGTTCGGGCAGCAGCGGCGGCGGGCACTGGAAGCGCTCGCCTGAAATCCCCGCCATCTCGGCGCGGCGGGCTTCCTCGTTCTCGGCGCGGGCGGCGGCACCGGCGCGCAACTCGCGCGCGGCGGCGAGCGCTTCGGTGGCCTGCGCGAAGCGGGCTTCGACCTGCCGGGCCGCCTCGGTGGTTTCAGC